>QMMZ01000186.1 GCA_003647525.1 Deltaproteobacteria bacterium
CCTGATTGACATACATAAGATAAAATTAAGACACGATGCTGTTGAAGAGGCAAAAGACAATATACAAGTACGCAAAAGACTGAGAGAGGGTTTAAAATCGGTTTATGACCTTGAACGTATAGGCAGTAAGATATCCATGGGGCATTCAAATGCACGTGATCTTATTGCTTTAAAACAGTCAATTCAAAGTCTGCCGGATATCTGTTCGGCTCTTTCGTTTCTTCAATCAGAACTTTTTAAATTGACCTTAAACCCTGATCGGCTTTATGAGCTGGCAAATCTCATAGATAGTTCAATCCGGGAAGATGCGCCGCTTACGGTCAATGAAGGCGGAATAATCAAGAAAGGTTATAATAAGGAATTAGACGGTTTTATAAATCTCAGCCAGGAAGGCAAAGGCTGGCTTGCACGGTTAGAAACCAGGGAAAAGGATGCAACAGGAATAAACTCACTCAAGGTAAGATATAATAAAGTATTCGGATATTATATTGAAATCTCGAAAACTCACTCAGAGATTGTTCCAGCTAATTATGTACGCAAGCAGACTTTAGTAAATGCAGAACGTTACATTACCGACGAACTCAAAACATACGAAAAAAAGGTATTAGGTGCGGAAGAGCGAAGATCAGCGCTTGAATATGAAATATTTAATGGAATACGGGAACAGGTCATAACAAACAATAAAACCATTCAGCATGCCGCACAATTTTTAGCCAGACTTGATTGTCTGCTTAATCTTGCTGAAATAGCAGATCAGAATGACTATAACAGGCCGCAGATCAATACTGATGGCCGTATTATAATTGAAGACGGGCGTCACCCGGTAGTGGAAAAAATGATAGCCGGTGAACGATTTGTTCCTAATTCCATCAATATTGATAATAATGAAAACCAGATAATCATTATTACCGGTCCCAACATGGCAGGCAAATCAACTATTCTCAGGCAGGTGGCGCTTATAGTGCTTATGGCTCAGATGGGCTCATTTGTCTCTGCTGAAAAGGCCTCCATAAGTATAACAGATAGAATATTTACCCGTGTAGGAGCGCTTGACAATCTTTCTTCAGGCCAGAGCACTTTCATGGTAGAGATGGAGGAAACAGCCAATATCTTGAACAATGCAAATGAACAAAGTCTTGTTATCATGGATGAGATCGGCAGGGGTACAAGCACCTTTGACGGTTTAAGCATAGCCTGGGCAGTAGCAGAATACCTGCATGATTTAAATCAAAAAGGAGTTAAAACTCTATTTGCAACACATTACCACGAACTGACTGATCTGGCGCAAAAAAAACATAGAATAAAAAATTATAATATTGCAGTAAAGGAATGGAATGATGAAATAATTTTTTTGAGAAAGCTGGTTGAAGGTGGTACAAACCGAAGTTACGGTATTCAGGTCGCACGTCTTGCAGGTATTCCCGAACATGTTATAAAGCGTGCGAAAAAGATTCTTTATAATATAGAGAACAGGGAAAACAAATTAAACGGAGCTTCTATCCCGCCAGACAGACGGCAGGCAAGTATTATGGGCGACCATGATTCACCTGAGAATAAACAGGTACAGCTAAATCTATTCAGACAACCTGAAACTTTTGTAATTGAAAAGCTGCAACAGCTTGATATATCCAAAACAACTCCTATTAAAGCACTTAATTATCTTAATGAACTTAAGGAAAAAATAGAGAAGCTATGAGGCTGGGAAGCTGGGAGGCTAATCCCTGCTCCCTAATCCCTGTAGTATTATTATGCTGAATAAAAAAACCATATTGTTTAGTTTACTCATCTGCTTCTACGCTCTTGCAGTCTTGTGGCCCTGTGAGTCATTTGCAATCACGGCAAAGGATAAATATTTTAAAGCTGAAATCTGTTATAAGAAGCTTCGCAATAACTCAAAAAAAAATAAATACAGACATAACTGGTTGCGTTGCATTGAGAAGTTCCAGGCGGTTTACAAACATGATCCAAAAGGTTTATGGGCAGCAGCAGGTCTATATATGTCAGGGGAGCTTTATGGTAAACTATACAAAGTTTCATCAAGAGAGTCAGACAGGAAGGAAGCCGTTGATATTTTTGAGCGCATAGTAAAGCAGTTCCCAAAAAGCGAATACAAAGGTAAAGCTATAAAAAAGATTCGTGTTTTTTCAAAAAAAGAAATAAAGAAAAGCTCAAAAAAAATAAAAGTATCTACTAAAAAGAAATCACTTTCCGAGAAAAAAAAGCTTAAAAAAGATATTAAGCCATCCAAAACAAATAAAGTCATCACTATAACCGGCCTCAGATACTGGTCCAATCCAAACTATACTCGAATTGTTATCGATGCGGACAGGGAAGCAGCATATAATCACAGACTGCTGAGAAAAGACCCATCAATTCAAAAACCTAAAAGACTTTGTGTTGATTTGCAAAACAGCAGACTTGGAAATGGGATAAAAAAGACAATTCCCATAAATGACGATTTGCTGAGTGATGCAAGAGCCGGCCAGTTTACCGCAGATATGGTTCGAGTTGTAGTTGATATAAAGTCTTTTAAAACCTATAAAATCTTTTCTCTTAAAAACCCATTTAGAATTGTCATTGATGTCTGGGGAACAAAACCATCAAAATTCAAGACCACAAAAAAGGACAAAAAAATTACAACAAGCGCTTTGGCAAAACAGCTTGCCCTTGGAGTAAACCGTATAGTTATAGATCCAGGTCATGGCGGACGTGATAGAGGGGCATCAGGATATCTTAAAGGCGTTTATGAAAAAGATGTTGTTCTTAAGATAGCAAAGGAGCTTGCAAAAAAGATCCGCAAGGAGCTGCAATGTGAAGTATTTCTTACCAGAACTCGTGACCGTTATTTAACTTTGGAAGAAAGGACAGCTATTGCAAACACAAAAAATGCAGACCTTTTTATATCAATACACACAAATGCTGCAAGAAGCAGGAAGGCATTCGGAATTGAGACATATTTTCTTAACCTTGCCACAGATGATGAATCCATTTTAGTAGCTGCACGTGAAAATGCCACATCTACAAAAAATATAAGCGATCTTCAGACAATCTTAAGTGATCTAATGCAGAATGCAAAAATAAATGAGTCCAGCCGTCTTGCCGGCCATGTCCAGACAGCTTTGTGCAACTGTCTAAAAAAGAATAAATATAGCAGAATAAATAATAAAGGAGTTAAGCAGGCTCCGTTTTATGTTCTTCTCGGAGCTCAGATGCCTGCTATCCTGATAGAAACCTCATTTATAAGTAATCCAAAAGAATGTAAAAGATTAATAAATTCAAAATATCAAAAACGATTATGTGAGGCCATAGTTGATGGGATTAAAAAGTATATTAAGGAAACAAATCCAAACTATTTATAGACTTTCAGATAATTAATTTCACTGCGTTATCAGTCGTCGACGCATAACTAATACGCCTTCCTCCTTCTATCCTTGTGAAATTAATTATCTGAAAGTTATAGGTTGAGGGTTTACAGTTTACAGTTTTATGTTTTGAACAGCCGTAAACTGTAAACGATTAGAGTTCTGATAATATCTTTCTCGCCTGCTCGGAACCATCAAAACCATCATCAAGGCTGAGAGCTTTCTCAAGTTCAACTTTAGCGAGTTTTTTATTCTCTTTTTTATGGTAGGTTAAGCCAAGATGGAAATGAACCATTGGATTTTCAGGAATCTTTTCCAGGCTGTCTGTGAATTCCCTTTCCGCGCTATCATACAGGCCTTTTTTGTAGTAAACAAATCCTATAGTATCCATTATTCCGGGATCATCCGGAAGCTTTTCTTTTGCCTTTTGAGCAAGAGCCAATGCTTCATTTAGGTTTTTGTCTTTCAACGCGAGTAAATATGCCAGATTGTTTGCTGCAGGTACAAAATCCGGATTTATGTCAAGCGCGGCCCTGTAATGTTTTTCCGAGAGATCAAAACGTTTCTGCGTGTCGTAAATAATTCCAATAAGCATATGAGGGCCTGCCTGTTTGGGATTTTTCTCAAGAATGGCTTTGTATTGTTCAATGGCTTTATCCTGTTTCTTATCAATAACATATATTTTAGCCAGAGAATAATACGGCTTTAAAAAATCCGGATATTCTTCTAAAGCCTTTTTAAATGATTCTTCTGCTTTAATTTTTTTCTTCTGAGCCAGGTATAGCCCACCTTCTAAATCATGAACTATTGCTAAAAGTGCGGGATTATCTTTTACTGTTTCTATCTGTTTTTCACATTTATTGATTGCAGTGTCGAACTCTTTTTTCGCAGCATGAACAAGGACAATATTGGTAAACACATCCATGAGTTTATTGTTTATTGACAGAGCTTTTTCAAAGTCAGATAGAGCAAGATCATATTTTTTTTGAAAACGATTAATAAGGCCTATTCTGAAGTAACCCGCTGGATTATCCGGAGCTATTTTTATCAATGATTCAAACATATCCCGTGCATTTTCAAACTTACGCTGGTTCATATATGCGTTGCCGGCAATAAGTTTTGCTTTGTAATTGTTCGGCAGAATTGCAATAACATCTTTGCTCTCTTTTATAGCTAAATCAAAATTGCGCTCACGGAGATAAATTTCTGCTAAAAGTATTTTTGCTTTCATGTATTTTGGTTTTAATTCAATTGCCTTCACAATGGCTGTTTTTGCTATTTGATGTTCATTTTTTCCAATATGAGCAAGCCCTTTGAAATAATGGGCGCGCGCAGACCCGGGTTCTTCTTTAATTAAAATGTCGAATAATTCAATTGCTTCCGAAAACTTTTGTTTTAGAACAAAAACTTCTCCTTTAAGCATTCTGGTCGGAAAATACTTCGGTCTTTTTTCTAAAATATTATTTATATAATTTTCTGCCTCATCAATATTTCTATTCTTAAAATGGAATCTGGCTATTGTATCCATAATTCTAATATCTTCGGGATGTATATCAAGCGCTTTATTAAACATTGATAAAGCTTTATCCTTGATACCGGAACTATCATAAAATCCAGCTATAACCATATATGGTTTTATATTTTTTGGATCAGTTTCAATTGCTTTAAGATATGCTTTTTCCGCCTTATCCTTGTTTTTCTGTGAAAAATAAAAGTTGCCGAGAATAATGTAAAGATCAGCATTTCCAGGATTAAGCTTAATGGTTTGTTTTATTTCGACTTCGGCACTAGCATAATCTTTTTTATTTAAATAGAAACTGAAAAGAGAAATATGTGGCTGTATAGAATCCGGAGAAATATCAATTGCGGCCTTTAATTTTTTTTCAGCCTCTGTAAGCTTTCCCTGGCGAGCCATAACACGGGACAACCCAATATAAGCGCGGATTTGTTTGCTATCGAGTCCAATAATCTTTTCAA
>QMMZ01000187.1 GCA_003647525.1 Deltaproteobacteria bacterium
AATCCTAACCACTTTTTGGTTAGAATGAATTAGAGAGAATATATAGTATAAGATTATGTTATTATTATATATTCTTCTATTTATACAGCTCTTACTTACCAAGCTTACCATATTTACCAAGGGTGCGGGGGTACTGGCTTGGCAAGGAAGCGGTTGCAAACGGTAACAATGGAAACTTTGAGCATGGGGCAAGTCCTTAAAGCAGATCCAAAGGAAATCTAGGTGAGGCCAGTATCATTCAGCTTATGCGTAAGGGAAGACCAGCTGAAAAGCCTCTGGAGAAGGAAATACTAATGGGCAAGCTCTCAGTATACACCGGCCTATGTGCTTGGTGGGTAGTGGTTGGCATCAAGTGTGAACGCAGATAAACGGGATAGGAGTTTGCAAGCCTTGAGTCTACCGACCAGCTACCGGCCAATAGATGGAGCTTGTTAAACCCTTCCTTCTCAGCAGCTTTTAATGTCCGACTGTTCAGTGCTTGGTCAGGATTAGTTTTAACAGTTCTTCCCTTGGATAATAAATGCTCACATTCTAGGAAGGGGCAGAAGAAACGGCAAGGGCTTGGTTCGATTACGTCCTCTCCAGCATCCGGACAGCTTGCCTCCTGTGCCTGATATTAGAGAATACTTTGGCACCATAAGAAGGAAAAGCCCGCAATAAGTGCAGACCATAAAAGAGCAGTTCTTTCATGCAAAAAAAGGCAGATGAGAAAAAAAGGACAATTCCAGAAGTAAAACTTATCTGTTTACTTTTCTACTCTCCACATCCTCAACAAATACGAACACATAAGGGCGGTAAAATTTAGGTGACTTTTTGCAATAATCCCTTGCCACTTCTCCAGAAACATACAGGGCCAATTTATCGAACCTCTGATAATGTCAAGTAACTACAGGACTTTGCATGAAAAACAATGCTGTATTTTCTCAAATCTCCTTGTGTAAAAAATGACGATATGACAGATATGCAGGGGTAGTTTTAGACTAGCTTTCGGCAAGGTATCTGGCAACAGTATGATGCGCTGCCTATGCTTGAGGACACCGAATTACTAAATCAGGACTTTTCTATTATCGCTGCATGGAACACCGCTTGCTGATCGACAGGCCAACAGCTGGATTAATGGCCTCTGCTGGTAGCAAAATCAACACCCCACAGCCATCTGTTTTCCTTCTCCCTGCCCTCTTGTCAAGTGCCTGCTCTAAGCCCTCACAACTGCACCATGTTGCCACTCATCAACCATAGCCCTATCGCCTGCCTTAGCTGAAGCCATGGACAAACAGGAGTTCTAATCACGTCCGGAAGCACCTACATTATGCAGATGTGTAAGGCTATCCTAGATTTGTGCAGGCCGGTGAAGTCAAATAAGGACAGGTTCCTGTTTACTTTTTTGAATTAGCATGGTTTAGAATATCAATTGGTTCAAAAGTGATGATTGATATTGTATATAAAATCTAAACATAGGATGTTACAACATGGCGCAAAAAGTATCCCCATCTCCAGAAAAGGTATTTGAATCGATGAAGCAACAGGAGGGTATTGATATTGATCCCCTTGAATATAACAAATTGCACGATACAATCAAAACTAGCGAAGGCTTATGCACTAAAACTGCTGGATTGGTTTATGAGAATAAACAAAGAACTCCTCTTGAAAATTGCGATTTACCTATTGGGGCATTTTCTATTTCCTATCAGGTAATTAATCAAGAAATTATTGATATTTCACCAACAAAAAGACTTTTAATGAAGATTACAGTTCCTACAAATCTGTCAGAAGAGGAACTTAGCTTCAACTTTAAGCATTGCATGGGGTCATACTTTAATAAGTACAAACCTGATAGTGTAGTTATCCTTGCTTACTTGGATTCCGACAAAAATAGAATTGAGAATATTCCGCTTTCTGCTGGCACTGCTATATTTGCCCCGTTCGGAGACTTGGGCAGAGTGCAAGAAGGATTTATTGATAATATTTCAGTTCAAGATTTTGAATATTCAATGAAGTTTTCCCCAGATTATTTTTGATATATAAACAGGGACATGCAGTTTCATTAGAAGCCTTAGTTATGTTGCTCAAATCGGTGTATCCTGTAATGAACTCTCTAAAGGCTTGGTACTGTTCCGCTTAGGCAAGATTCTTTATTCTACCGAAATGAAGCTCTTCACGATGCCGGTAAAAAACAGTATTTAAGAAAAAGGTTAAACGTTCGGGCCACAAAGTCAGATTACGAGATAACTGTTTGTTTTAATTAAATAGTGGAGTGTCTGGAGATGGATCAGCGGCATGAACATCAAGAATCAACTTCTTTGAGATCGTGGCCACCTCTTGGTTCTATTGGCTCCATGCTGCGGTTGGAAGGTGGGCTTGTCGGTTTGCTGAAGGCTTGGCAGAGATCAGCTCTGAACTTGCATTGATGCTGTGAGGCTGTCGGGTGAAGACCGAGATGAAGGATAACCCCTTGGAAGTGTTTGAAATGAAGGAGGTGGAGGGGTTTTTAACAACTTCCTGCAACGAGAAGATACACCCCCTCCTGAACCGGACAGCGAACAGTGCTATATGATCTGTTTTTTAGTCTTCACCTTCTTCATTATCAGTAACTTAGCCTTCATTTAATTTCGGAAGTCCTTCACCTATTCTTGGTACTGCTGTTCTTCAGGCTTCTGACAGAGTGACCCATAGAGGACAATCCACGAATGGACTTTCTTGATCGAACTAGAATGAAGCTCTTCGAGATCCGCAGCGGATACCAGCGGAAGAATTTAGGAAGGAGTTGATTGACATAAGCCTATGCGCTAGGGTTTGGCTTAGTCTATCCGATAGCCTTAAGGGAGGTGGTCGATGATTAGGCGGCTTAAAACTCCATCCGTTGAAACTTGCACGGCCAATCATATCAACGAGCAGCGTCTTGACGGTTTTAGCCTACCTGTTAAGCTTGATTAATCAGATCAATTGATGATCAGACAATTGGTCTGAAAAGTTCAATCTATTTAATTTCAGGCTGTTGAGCTTGAAATATGGCCGGAGAGTTTTTTTATTGCAACGGATTTTGCAACAAACAGGGCTTGATTCAGGGGAAAATGTTACGAATCGGTCTTTTTTTGCTTAATCGTGTTATTCTTCTATTGTCAACGGGCCGGAGGGATATCAAGTACGGAATAATAGCTAAATAGACAAGGTCGCGGAAAACTCATTTGTTTATTTGCAACAGCAAATCAAAATTTATCAACAGGATGATAACATTGCTCCTGTAAGACTCATTAAACTCTTATCCGTATCGGATCGGCATACGCTTCTAGCGTACATAGAATTGGATTGCATGGGATTAATTCGCAGAGTGGATCAGGGGGGGGGGCCGCTGATGACTTCGTCATGCGGTCGATCTGTCACGGCGGAAGGTGTGCGTAAAAAAAGTTCAGGGGCCGCATACAGGATCATCATGCCTTGTATTCTTTTTTTCGTTTCGTTCTAAAACACGCTTTCCATGCCTTCAGAGAAGTATTCAGCCTTCCCTGTATCCCCTTGCGGTATCACACCGGAAATATGTCCGTGCATCAATCCTTTTTCTCAGAGATTAAACGGAGCTGATCTTTCGTTGCCCGGCTGCGGAAAACAAGGCTGAAAAATCGTCTGTGAGGCTTTGAGAAAGATCAGCGGTAAAAACTGCTGTACAGCCTTTTAAAGAGCTTTTTTTGATGATGCAGCCCTTCCTGCTCTTTTTCCTTTTCTGTCCTTTAAAACATGCTTTTTGTGGCTTCAGAGGGTTATTCCGCTTTCTTTCGTTGAGGCTTTTCGGGTGAAAGGTAATTCGGATCGGCCTGCTTCCGGGCAATCTGATTTCTTTGTTTCGATTCCAGTCAAAAAAACAGCAGCAGCAGACAACGGTCTTTGCGGATTGAGATTAAGCTGATTCGAGGTAATCAACGTACGCACACACGCGTTATTTTATATTTATATTTATATTTTAACCGATGAGGAAAAGCGTAAACACAGTCAGTTATAAATCCAAATGCAGAGAAAAAGTAAGTCAAGCAGAGAGAGAAAAACTTCTCTGCTTGTAAAATCGGGCAGCATAAACTATGCTGGGAAAAAACTAAATACCTATCCGCCTTCAATCAAAAAAGAAATCATGCAAAAAGGCAAAAAGGTGCAGTCAAACTCTTTGGTTTCCGCTCGTTATCGCCTGTCACTTGGTGAACAACGTATGGTGCTGATGATGATCAGCAAGATTGACTATAAGGACGAAGCCTTTCAAGGATATGAAATATCGATAAAAGAACTGGCCGACACCTTGCAGATAAACAAGGATTGCGCATACAGGGAGGCACATACCATTACGGACAAACTGCTGAAGAGGCTGCTGCGGATTCAACAGGCTAACGGAAGTCTGCTGAAATGCGCATGGATCGCTGAAGCTGTCCACCAACCCGGCAGTGTAACATTGACCCCTGCGCCATCTCTAAGGCCGTATCTTTTGGAGCTGCGGGAACGCTTCACCATTGTGCCGTTGACACACATCAAAGGATTGCGCAGTCAGTATTCAGTGCGGATTTACATGTTGCTGCGTCAATACATCAATCTTGGCAAATTTGATCTTGCAGTAGATGACTTCAGGAAAATGCTTGATTTAGAAAAGAAATACAAAAGATTCAATGAGCTGAGACGCTGGGTTCTTGATGTTGCAAGGAAAGAACTGGATGCGGAAGCCGATCTTTCTTTTACGCTGGAAACCGTGCGGAAAGGAAAGACAATTTCCACTCTCAAGTTCATAATCGTCAGGAACAAACAAAAACCGGCAAAGAAAAGTAGAGTCAAGACAGCCCGTGCTGCTGTAGGTTCCGCTGTAAAACCGGGCAATACGAAAACAAATAAACCTGAAGAATTTGAGGGATCAGATAAAAAATTATTTAATGAATTCCTTGAGCATGTAAAAGAACACGATGATTTTATTTACAACCGTTATCTTGCGGAAGGTTATGATATGATGGTTAAATACGAACATCGTAAATTTTTCGGCAAGTGAACTTTTCATCCGGGTGGAAGATTGGTAGAAATACCCTCTTTATGCAGATGTGTTGAGCATTTTTTCAGCGGATCATCCAACACCGGGCCGCTTAAATTGAGGCCGTGAAGGAAAAAAATATGCTCAGGGTAACCGGGTGGCTTGACCTTGGCAAATCTTTTTTGATGCTCTATGGTTACACCTCATCAATCCACCCCGTCAATAAAGGTTTCAACAAATGCTTTAATCTTGCTGATGATGCGTTCAGACACTGGTTTACGCTCTCGTAATCCGGGGCGTTTCCGCATGATTTTAATAACATCGTCCCGCATGGGTGGTTTTTCA
>QMMZ01000188.1 GCA_003647525.1 Deltaproteobacteria bacterium
AGCGACTGTGTATAGCCAGGGCACTGGCGGTGGAACCCGAAATATTGCTAATGGATGAACCTTGCTCGGCTCTTGATCCTATTGCCACCCAAAAAATCGAGGAATTAATTCATCAATTGAAGAAATCATTTACCATTATAATTGTAACTCATAACATGCAGCAGGCAGCCAGAGTTTCAGATATAACAGCCTTTTTTTATATGGGAGAACTTATTGAAACAGGTGAAACCAATACCATTTTTACAAGGCCGAAACTTAAACAAACAGAAGATTACATCACCGGAAGGTTTGGGTAACAAATAGGGAAATTATTATGACCATACATTTTCAAAGAGAACTTGAAAAAATAAAAAAAAGAATCCTTTCTCTTGGCGCTATGGTTGAGGAACGTGTTCGCATGGTAATAAAGGCTTTAGAGACAAGAGATGGTGATGCTGCAGAAAAAATTATAATTTCAGACCATGAGATTGATGAGATGGAAGTAGAGATAGAAGAGGAATGCCTTAAAATTTTGGCTTTATATCAGCCTGTTGCTATTGATCTGAGATTTCTTACTGCGGTAATTAAGATAAATAATGATCTGGAAAGGGTTGCTGATGAGGCGGTGAACATCGCAGAACGGGTACAGGTTATTGCCAAACGGCAACGGCTTGATATCCCTTTCAATCATTCTCTGATGGCAGAAAAGAGCGAATTCATGCTCAAGAAGAGCCTGGATGCCTTTGTGAATATGGACGTGGACATCGCTTTGCGTGTTTGCACCTTAGACGATGAGGTGGATAATATGCTGAATGTAGCCTATGACGTAGTCAAACATGCTATTGGCAAACACCCCGATCGTGTGAGTTATCTGATTAACCTGCTTTTGGTTTCCCGCCACCTTGAGCGGATAGCAGACCATGCCACAAATATCGCAGAAGAAGTAATCTACCTTGTAGAAGGAGAGATTGTCCGGCACGGAAATTATTTATGAGTTAGCGGAAATTATGATAGTCAATGCCATATCTTTGTGCCTTATAGCTGAATTTACGGGGAGTTGTATATAGTATTTTTGCTGCGCCATTGCGCTGTTCCCCTTAGCATTTTTAAGGGCATCAATTATCATCTCTTTTTCCAGCCTTGCAACAGCATCTTCAAGAGATTGAGCTGGCAGGGTCTCTGATTCTGCTCCGGTTTGCAGGGTCGGAGGAAGATAATAACTGTGTATTACTCCCTCTTCGCATAAAAGTACAGCCCGTTCGATGCAGTTTTCAAGCTCCCTGACATTCCCCGGCCAGTGATAATCCATAAGCATGTCAATAGCAGGTGTAGAAAACCTTTTGATGTCTTTGTTATTCTCCTTTGCATATTTTTCAAGAAAATAGTCGCTCAAAAGCAAAATGTCTGTTTTTCGTTCCCTTAAAGGGGGTATGTAGATGGGAAAAACGTTAGGCCGATAATAAAAAGGTCATCCCTGAAAGCCTCTTCTTCTATGGCCTTTTCCAGGTTTTTATTGGTAGCCGCTATTATACGTACATCTGACTTTATAGTTTTATATCCCCCAACACGTTCAAATTCTTTTTCCTGTAATACCCGCAGGAGCTTTACCTGAACGTCAGGGCATATGGATCCTATTTCATCCAGGAAAATTGTTCCTTTATTCGCCATCTCGAATTTGCCCAGCTTTTGTTTAACAGCGCCGGTAAAGGCTCCTTTTTCATGCCCGAAAAGCTCACTTTTTATAAGATTTGAAGGAAGTGCTGCACAGTTTACTTTAACTAATGGTTTTTTAGATCTATTACTGTTATAATGTATGGAGTTTGCTACAAGTTCTTTGCCGGTTCCGCTTTCTCCTCGAATCAATACTGTTGCATTACTCTTGCAAACTTGAGTGATCATCTGAAAGACTTCTCTCATCTTGTTGCTGTTTCCGATAATATCAGTAACTCGGTATTTCTTTTTCAGTTCGTTTCTAAGTCTTCTATTTTCTTCTCTCAGTTGTTCCTTTTCAAGATGGATTATTTCCAGATTAACTACATGCCTTGCAATCATCGTGGCTATTACAGAAATAAGTTTTTTACCTTCCTCTAAAGAATAATTAAGGCGCGAGGAGTGCGAATAGCGAGCTATTTAACCGACGAGCAACGTAGCCATGCGGGATGGATCGACGCATTAAAATGTAACGTTATTTTTTAGTGATTCCTTAGATTAGGCCCATGGCTAACATTGCCTTTGCTACCCTTATAAATCCTGCGATATTTGCCCCATATACGTAGTTGCCTGGTGTTCCGAATTCTTCCGCTGTTTCGTAGCAAAGATTATGAATACTCTTCATAATTTCGGAAAGTTTCTGGGCAGTGTATTCAAAAGTCCAGGCATCACGGCTTGCATTTTGCTGCATCTCCAGCGCTGAGGTGGCTACCCCACCAGCATTGGCTGCCTTACCAGGTCCGTAAGCGATCTTTGTTTCCAGGAAGATCTTGACTCCTTCGGGAGTGGTAGGCATGTTGGCTCCTTCACCTACAGCGATACAGCCGTTCTTGATCAGAGTGGCTGCGTCCTTACCGGAAAGCTCATTTTGGGTGGCGCAAGGCATGGCAACCTTGCAGGGAATTTCCCATATATTGCCGTTGACAACATACTTGGCGTGTTTATGATAGCTCGCATAATCCTTTATACGTCGTCGCTCCACTTCTTTGAGCTGTTTCACCAGAGCAAGGTCAATACCCTTTTCATCATAGATGACCCCGTTGGAGTCAGAACAGGCCACCACCTTGGCACCCAACTCGTGCAGCTTTTCAATAGCATAGATAGCCACATTGCCTGCACCGGAAACAAGGCAAATTTTTCCATCTAATGAATCATTCCGTACCTTCAACATCTCATCCACGAAGAATGTCACACCGTACCCGGTAGCCTCGGTGCGGGCGAGCGATCCACCCCAGCCAACCCCCTTGCCGGTTAACACGCCGGACTCGTAGCGGTTTGCAATTCGCTTGTACTGACCGAACAGGTAACCGATTTCCCGACCGCCAACTCCTATATCGCCGGCTGGCACATCAGTATACTCACCAACGTGACGATACAACTCGGTCATAAAACTCTGGCAAAAGCGCATCATCTCACCATCTGTTTTTCCCTTTGGATCAAAGTCGGCGCCCCCTTTGCCGCCCCCGATAGGCATGCTGGTAAGGGCATTTTTAAAGATCTGCTCGAATCCAAGAAACTTGATTATTCCCAGGTTTACGGAAGAGTGAAGACGCAGTCCTCCCTTGTATGGACCAAGTGCACTATTAAACTGGACGCGAAACCCCCTGTTAACCTGGACCTCCTTATTTGTATCCATCCACGGCACACGAAAGATAATCTGTCGCTCCGGCTCGCAGATGCGTTCAATGATCTTATGATGGGTAAATTCCGGGTATTTCACAAGTACAGGGCCAAGAGATTCGAGTACCTCTCGAAGTGCCTGATGAAATTCGCTTTCACCTGGATTTCGATTTACCACCTCCTGAAAAATTGGTTCAATTTTTTCGTCAAGATTTGATGCCATGATTCCTCCTGTTTGATTTTAGATTTATTCAGCAAAAAAAAAGTCCATACTATCTCTTACAGATAGGCATGGACATCATTGTCGTTCTAATGGGAAACACCCCATTGTGTTGCCCGAATTTTTTTTATATTCAAGAAGCACTTTTATGTCAAGGATATTTTGCGCTGGACATTCGATAATTTGAACACTTTCCAAAAGTCTCTTTCTACGCATTAAATAACGCAGTGAGTACTGGGGACATTCAACTGCCGAGACTGAGGAGCTTTTTAAAAAAAATCTTGGTGATCCATGGATAGCGCGTGAAACTTATCTGGTATCAATTGGTCCTGCCGGAGAAAAACTTCTTCCATTAGCCAATTTGGTAAACGATAGATTCCTTTCTGTTGGAGGCGCTGGTATTGGTGCGGTAATGGGGTCAAAAAATCTTAAGGCCGTTGCTGTAAAAGGACAGCATTCCCTGCAGGTTGCTGATGGCAGTCGGTTTGTGCAGGTGATTAATACTTTGATTAATAAACTCAACAGCGCGCCTTTAACATCACAATCAATGTCTCAGTGGGGGACAGCATTTTTAGTAGGACTTTGTTATCAGAAAGGCATTCTTCCCCGAAATAATTTTCGCAGCACCTCCCAGCCATTAAAGAACATTGGTACTGAATGTATCCTGTGCGGTCTTTGTGTACGTTTTTGTGAAGAGGTTGTGGGTGTCAGCGCAATAGGTCTTGTAAACCGTGAACTGTAAACTGTAAACCGTAAACCGTGAACAGCTAAAAATTATTAAACAGCTCTCTTTTTTGTGACTTCAGGTGAAGCCATTTTTTTGCCGCGTCGTTTAATGCTTGGGAATTGAATTGCTGTTTTTTGTGAATAGTCTATCATTTTATTGCCATTTAACAGGGCAAGCAGAAGCCCTTCCTCACGACAGCGGCCATGATGACTGCATTTCTTTCGTGTCTTTTCAAAATAGTTAAGGGGGGGCCTGGCACTCAAATTCAAGCGCATGAATCATTCCTGTTATATCGCTTTTCATTTAAAACTCCTTCTTTATAGATTTTTTATTTTGGCTAATTTATATTAGTTATACTAATAAATCAACCCAAAAAAATTTAACCTAAGTTGAGCGATTTTTTGCGAAGAAATGTGCCAAGATTTTGATGCAGCAATGTTTGCGAAAAGCGTAGGCATACCAATGGATATGTCGAGATTTTATATTTAAAATCGTCCAAAGTACGAACCGCATTTCTGTATGGATACTACTAAATACAACAGGAAAGAATCAGATGATTACCGACACAACCTTTTTCACAAATGAACCGGGCTATGCGTTGCTTGATCGTTTTATAAAAACACTGAAGCATGTCAAATATTTTGATGTATTGGTTGGATACTTTAAAAAGTATAGACAATTCTGTTCTTTCAATTAAAAATACATCAATATTGATGTTGACTAATTATGGAATTTTCTATAGAGTTTTATGAAACAGGTTCAGGGCGATGTCCTGTACGGGAGTTTCTTGATGACCTTAAGGAATCGGATCCTGGCGATTTTGCCGCAGTAATGGCCGGTCTAACTAAACTTCAAAGCAGGCATTATCACAGACCACCTCTTTCAAAGCATATTGGTGATGATCTTTTTGAACTGAGACATGTGGGCAAGTTGAATTCTCGTGTTCTGTATTTTTTTATGAAGGGAAAGAGGATCATTGCTTTGCATGGGATTCGAAGCAAAGCAATGAAGATTCCCTCAAAAGATCGTAAGGTTGCTTTGGATAGAAAACGTAATTGGTTGGAGAGAAATCCGGTA
>QMMZ01000189.1 GCA_003647525.1 Deltaproteobacteria bacterium
GTGGATGCAGGAGCGGTAAGAGCAGATATGCCTTAGAACTGGCGAAACAGGTTCCAGGAGACAGAAGGATTTTTATTGCGACTTGTGTCCCAAAAGATAACGAAATGAAAATGCGTGTTGCACACCATAAGAAAGAAAGAGGCAAAGGCTGGTCAACCATAGAAGTCCCAATCCGTCTGCCGGAGGCAATAATTGAATACAGCCGAAAAAGTGATTTAATACTTGTAGATTGCCTGACACTCTGGATCAGCAATCTTATCCTGGATAATAATGACCTGGATATATCTGAAGCAGCCCTGCGTCTGACCAGCTCACTTAAAGACGCACAGTGCCCGGTTATCATGGTGTCAAATGAAGTTGGAACAGGCATAGTCCCGGAAAACAGGCTTGCCAGACTATTCAGGGATGCAGCGGGGATTGTTAACCAGAATGTCGCGGCATGTTCCGACAAGGTAATCTGGATGGTGGCCGGTATTCCCGTGACTATAAAAGAAAATGTATAAAAGTAATTTATGAAAAAGGTAAAAGTTCACCACGGAACGACACGGAGTTTCACTGAAAATTATAAACAATGAGTAGTTTACTATATGAAAATTTGAGCTATAAAATCATAGGTGTAGCACGTGAAGTATACAAAGACCGTAGAAAATAAGGCCATAAAAAAGATTACAAATCAGGATGAAGCCCAGTTGATCAATTATCTTAAAACAACTTGGGGTTATTGTTCAATTTCGGTGCAGAGACGTTCGCAATGTTGAGAAGAATATTTTGATAATTCAGTGTAATTCCGTGAAAATCCGTGGTGAACTATTATTGAAAAAGCTGATTTCCGCAATACAATTTTTAACCATACTGCCTGCCGGCAAGCCAAAAATATTTGACGCCAAAGCAATGATCCCATTCTTTCCTGTGGTGGGTATTATTCTGGGACTGATGGTTGCAATTTTTGACAGCCTGGCTTTAATGCTGTGGCAAGAGCAGGTTGTTGCGGTTTTAGATGTTATATTTCTTGTTGTTTTAACCGGTTCATTTCACCTGGATGGTTTGGGTGATACTGCAGACGGCCTCTTGGGGCACAGGCCTAAAGAAAAAGCTCTTGCCATCATGAAGGACAGCAGGATCGGAGTAATGGGACTTGTTGCAATTGTTTGCGGATTGGCTATTAAATGTTGCGGCATTATGGGGCTTGATGCTCACCGAAGCCTTTTGATTTTAATCATACCGGCCTATGCAAGGGCAGGGATGATTTTCGGAATAAAGTTTCTTGAATACGGAAGGCCTGAAGGAGGAACCGGGCATGCTTTCTTTGGCAAAACTCTGAAGTTTTCAGCTTTTTGGGGTTTGCTTATTCCTTTATCGATTTCAATTTTTTTTGGATGGACAGGGTTGTGGCTCAACTTTGTTTTTGTCATTATAACTGCATCTATTTTGCTTTATTACAAAAGACGTATTGGATGTATTACAGGTGATATGATGGGGGCTATGACTGAGGTTTTAGAATCAGCGTTATTTTTACTGGTTTCAGTGGGGTTGTGAAATGATAATAGGTCACGGCGGAAATATTTATAAACTGGCGGCAAGGCTTGGATGCGCTCCTGATGAAATTATTGACATGAGCAGCAATGTAAACCCCTTAGGTACTATGCCCGGTCTTGTTACCTTCCTTAAGGATAACATCCAGGCCATAGGAAGATTGCCTGAAGCAGACTCCGGAACTTCGGTGAATGCTTTTGCCGTCAGGTACGATCTTGATCCGGATCTTGTCCTTGAGGGTAACGGGACGACTCAGTTTATTTATTCAATACCTCAGGCTCTAAATACAAAAAAAGCTCTTATTCTTGGTCCGACTTATGCTGACTATGCTGATGCCTGCAAAATGCATAATGTTGGTTACTCTTATTTAATTGCAGAAGAATCAAAGTCATTTGTGCCCAATATCAATCAGATTAAAAATAACATTTCAGAATGTGATACGATTTTTATCTGCAATCCAAATAACCCTACAGGAGCTTTGATACCACATTCCGAGCTTGAATCGCTTTGCAAGTCGCGTCCGGATATATATTTTGTAATAGACGAGTCATATATGCCGTTTGTTAAATCAGGTGAGAAAAAGAGCATGATAAGCCTGGGGCTTCAGAATGTTATCATATTGAATTCAATGTCAAAAATTTTCCAGATTCCAGGTTTGAGGATTGGATTTTTAATTTCATCAAAACAAATCATGAAAAAACTTGAGCCTTTTATGATGCCTTGGAGCGTTAACAGCATTGCTCAGGCTGCCGTGCTTTATCTTATGGGAAAAAGGGACGAAGTTGACCATTTTATAAAGAAAACAAGAAATTTTATTGAAATCGAAAGAAAAGTCTTTATTGAAAGATTTAAAGATGTTTCATCAATAAAGCTTTTTCCGGGCACAACGACCTTTATTCTTGCGAGATTGCATGGAAATTATAAAGCCGAAAATATCTGCTCTTACATGGCACAATACAAGATACTCATTAGAGACTGTTCAAATTTCAAGGGTCTTTCTGATCGTTTTATCAGGATTTCATTAAAGACAAGAGATATTAACATGATGGCGGCAGATAAGATTTTAAGTTTTCTTTCCTAAAAAATTTACCACGGAACAACACGGAGTTTCACTGAAAATTGTAAACAATTTCAACGTTCCGTGAAAGCTTACTATTATTTTTATGAGGATTTTTCCAATATCATTTTTATATATAATTCCTGCGGCTTTTGTTTTTGATCTTATTTTTGGAGATCCAAAGTCCCTGCCACATCCAGTAAGATGGATGGGGAGATCAATAAGTGCCCTTGAATCTCGCTCCAAAAAATTTAATATAAACCGTAAAACGTCTGGAGCTATCCTGTCGATATTTCTAATCTTATTGACATGGTGCTTGACTTTAATATTAGTATTATCTGCCCAGATTATACATCCGGTTTTGAGAACATTTATTGAGATAATTCTTATTTATTATTGTATTTCAATTCGTTCTCTCAGGGATTCTGCAATGGAAGTTTACAGGCTTCTAAATCATGGGGAGCTCGGTGCTGCAAAGAAAAACCTATCATTTATTGTTGGCAGGGATGTTGAAAAACTTTCAGAACAAGGCGTTGCCATGGCAGCGGTTGAGACTGTTGCTGAAAACCTTGTGGACGGAGTAATATCTCCGCTTTTTTTTGCGGCAATTGGCGGTGCTCCTCTTGCAATGGCCTATAAGATGGTCAATACTTTAGATTCCATGATTGGTTATAAGAACGAAAAGTATGAGCAGTTCGGGAAAGCAGCCGCAAAAATAGACGACTTTGCAAATTTTATTCCTGCACGGCTGTCAGTTCCCATTATAACATTAGCAGTGCAGATTTTTTCGGGCAAAGGCTGGTGTGCATTTAAAACAGCAATAAAAGAGGGCTCAAACCATACCAGCCCGAATGCAGGATATCCTGAAGCAGCCTTTGCAGGAGGGCTTGGCATTAAGCTTGGTGGGCCGAATTACTACGGAGAGCAGCTTGTCTCCAAGCCTTATATCGGTGGAAAGCTGGAGGAGGCAGAGATGGGACATATCAAAAAAGCCTGCGATATTATGATGCTGTCATCGCTTTTATATGTTTTTATTTTGATTGGAATTGTGGTTATTTAGAGATATATGTATCCATTTTTTTCAAAATCATACAAGCAAGCATATCCATTCAAGCTTTGTACCACATCATATATATATCCTGATAATTTTATTCCCAATGTAAAAATGCTGGCGCCTTATTTTGATGAAATTGAGCTTTTATTGTTTGAAAGTAATATTAAGAGCTTGCCGACGATGCAGCAAATAACGGAACTGGCGCTGCTGGCCGAGCAATATGATTTGTCCTATAATGTTCATCTGCCCATAGACATATCGTTAACAGATTGTGATCCCATTGCACGATCAATGTCTGTAAATGTAATTAAAAGAATATGTGACCTGACATATGTACTTAAGCCTTCAACCTATACGCTTCACCTTCCCTGTGGTGAAACTTCCTTTGACGGAGAAAGTCTGAAAATTTGGCAGGATTTTGCTGCAGATGGCATTGAAAAACTTATCGCCACAGGAATACAAAGCCAGGCGATTTCTATTGAAACTCTGACATATCCTTTTGAGTGGCTTGAAGAAATAATAAAAGCATTTAAACTTTCAGTTTGTATTGATATCGGCCACCTTTTGGTCAATGGATTTGATGTTAAAAAAGTGTTTGATAAGCATTCAAGCAATACCTCAATAATACACTTGCATGGCATTGAAAATAAAAGAGATCATATTTCATTAAGCAAGCTGCCGTTAGAGCAGATGGACCAAATTATTGGGATATTAAAAAGATATTATGGCGTTGTGTCTCTGGAGGTTTTTTCCTTTGATAATTTAAGTACATCTTTAATATTTCTGGAAAAACACTGGGAAAATCATATATAAAGCCTGACCGAAAAGCCATTCATCCACGACATGACAAGGACGCTTAAGGCTATAAGAAACAAGGCTTTAGGCAAAAGTGTTTTGAAAAAAGATCCAAAAGAATCAGGGAAGAGAAAACCAAAAAGGATAATAAAATGGAAAACAAACTACAGCTTCTTATAGAAAAGATAAAAAAACTGGAAAAAGAACTTGCCGATGAAATTCGAAACCAGGAGGAGATGTTTTTTTATAAGATCCGCGGCGGAAAAGTGCTTTTTGAAAAGAATGTCAAAAAAAAGCATAAGGCTATTGTTAAAACTGTTTCACGTTATTTATCCGATGCAGAGCTATTGAACATTCTGACTGCACCGATAATATGGTTTTGTATTTTTCCTGCCTTATTCATGGATTTAGTCGTAACGTTTTATCAGGCTATATGCTTTCGAATATATGGCATACCCAGGGTGAAACGAAACAAATACATTGTGATAGATCGTCATTCTCTCAGTTACCTCAATGGAATTGAGAAATTGAATTGTGCATATTGCGGATACTTTAATGGGTTGATTGTATATGTCCAGGAAGTAGCTGCAAGAACTGAGCAGTATTGGTGTCCAATTAAACATGCCAGGAGAACCGCTTTAATTCATAGTCGTTATGGTAAATTTTTTGAGTATGGTGATGGAGATGGATATCGGAATAAAGTAGAGGAAGTTCGCAGAGATTTTGATGATATCAGAGAAGGAAACTCGGAAAACTCGTCGGTGAATAGTTGACATTTATATTGAATAAGGAAATTTTATGAAATTAGGAATAATAGGACTTCCGCAGTCCGGGAAGTCTACCATATTTGAGGCTTTAACAAAAAAC
>QMMZ01000190.1 GCA_003647525.1 Deltaproteobacteria bacterium
AAAAATTGCTGAGGCCATGAAACTGTATGCCAATAAAGATGTTCCGGTTTTGATCATCATTAGCCAGGCAGATGGAATTGTTGATTATGACAAGCCAACAACCATCGAAAATTATTTAAACTTTGTGAAAGATCAGAAAAGCTATACCAACAAAATCCACGATGTGAAATTTGATGAGTATGGTCAGATTACTGAACTTGAATTAATTAAATAACAGCAAATATGAAAACGAAAATATTTTTTATAGCTATTGTGTTTGTTTCTTTTGGATTACAGGCCATAGCACAAGATGAAATAAGCCCTGAGCGGAAACAAGCCATTGATAGTTTAGCACTGGAAAAAGTACGTGACCTGAGTAAATATATCAGCCTGATTGGTGACAAAGGAACAGAATTTTCAGAAGCAAACAGGGTGATTGACCGTGCCGAAGAGTTGTTTATGGAAGACAGTGAAATTGGCGTATCCTCAATTTACCGGGAAGAAGTCAATTATTATACCGTTAGAAAATACCTTGAGCGTTTGATGCGCCTAAATTACAACAAGGTAGATATTGAATGGTATAAAATTCAATATGTTAGTGACCTTGAACGCCAACCTGATGGAACGTATGTTGGTGTGATTACTGTATTCCAGAAATTCTCCGGATATGACAAAGAAGGAAATCTGGTTTACCAGGATGTTACCAAAAAGGATATCACCGTTTATGTAGAACGCAAAGAAACCCAGATCGCCGGGCGTTTAATCGGTTTCTGGGATGTGCTCTTAGGTGATATCCGGGTTAAGGAAACAACAAAAGAGTAAAATAATTTAGTTAAACTTCATTTTTGATAAATAGCTGCCTGGATAATTTCAGGCAGCATTTGTTATATTATAATACGGGGTAGATATATGTTAAAAACAATATTGATACAATTTTTTCACAAAATCCAGTTGTTGAAAGTTTTGGTGCTTTTTGGTATTATTTCAGCATGTATTCCGGGATATTCCCAGGGTAGCCTCAGTTCCATAACCGGTGATGAGAGTGAGTTGTATGCCGAAACCAAACAAGTTAATCAGTTTTTTAAGAGGTTCAATAATGAGGAAGACCGACTAGGTGAAAGATATTATCCTGGCGACAGTAAATACAGAGATAGTGAATTCAGGAATGTATATTTGAATATGTTGTTTGATTTGCAAAACTCAAACATTGATAAAGATTTAAAGAACAAGTTTATTAAAGATGTTACAGAGATTGAATCTCCTGAGTTTATTGATTTTCATGGTGGATTCTGGTTTGCAGAACTTGCTTCAACATTCACTTATTATGGAGCCACCGAAAATTTATTGTTGTTTTTGCAGCTGGAAGATGAAAGACTGGGATCAAAATGGATCATTACCAACGTGTATTTTAATAAGTTTTTGCGGAATTTTTATAAAGGTGAAGACGATGTTGTTGATAAGTCATTTTTGCATCCAATGAGTCATGAGCTTGACTTCATGAATATTTATAAAGCATTCAAAGACAATAAGTATATTGAGTATTACGCCAGCCAAACCTTTAAACCAGACTACCTCACATTGTTATTTTATGAGTTGAAAATGGGGAATATGAGCTATGAAAGTATTGGCCAGTTGAAATTCCATTTTTTTCAAATAGATGGCTGGTATTTTGAAGTTTCGTATTTTAACAGATCAGGAAATAATTCGGGATGGCTCATCTCGAAATTATATAAAATTGATGAGCAGGATAAAGAAGAGTTAATAAAATTTTATTTGCCTTGAAAAAATCTACACTATTATTATCAGTTATTTTACTTGTAATTTTTCCTTTGTGCTCAATAGCACAGAATAACACAGAACTATCAAGTGATGATGTTGAAAATTACAAAAAGCAGGTAACCAGTCTGGTTAAATACCTTGAAGAGACGATGAATTTTCTGGGTGATCCCACCAATGTTGCCAAGGAAAAAGAAATTGTGGTAAACGAAACTTATTTAAAAATATTTAAAGACGATAAGGTACAAATAGAAGATGACCTGGATGCAAAGAGAGAAGTCCCTTTGAGAAAAGATGTGCAGGCATATTTGAAGGATATTCAGTTCTTTTATCGAAATGTAAAGTTTGAATTTTTGATTGCTGATATCAGCCATTTTGTAAATGAAGGGAATTTGCATTTTTTCAAAGTCTCCTTTAACCGAAATCTGGATGGAATAACAATAGAAGGGGATACTGTTCAAAATCGTAAAGCCCGGTTTATGGAAATTAACCTGGATATTGCATCAACTGATTTGAAGATCGTCAGCATTTATACAACTAAATTAAACGAAAAAGAAGAAAATCGTCAATGGTGGATTAGCTTACCGGTTGAATGGAAAAAAGTATTTGGTGAAAACATTTATTTTCAGGACTCCATACGATTGTCCGACATTTCATACTTTGCTGATAGCCTTGTGATCACCTATACTGATAAAGTTGAAGAAATTATAGTCGCTGATTCTTTATTGAATTATGACATTGAACTACCGGAAGAAAGACAATCAATTTCAAATTCTGCTGCTTCTTATGATACCAACTATTTTGATTCGGAAATTATATTTGTTAAACTGGCAGCAATACTAAAGCAACAAGAAATAGATATTTCTAACAATGAAAATATCAGGTATTTGAATCCTTTGTCAGAATTAACAGAATTAACCAAAGTTAATTGTTCCAATACCCTGGTCAGTAATCTTTTTCCTGTACGCAATTTAAATGATCTTGAAATACTCGACTGTTCACAAACTCCGGTTGCAGATTTAACGCCTATGCAATATTCAAACACCCTGAAAGAGTTGAATTGTGGCTATACATTGGTTACTGATATGACTCCAATCGCCGGTCTGGTTAACCTGGAAATAGTAGAGTGTGAAGGAATTAAAATTACAGATCTTGATTTCTCAGAAGAACTGATAAACTTGAAGAGGCTCAATTGTGGCAAAACCAAAATACATGGTGTTGATCAACTTGCGAATCTGAACTCATTGGAACACCTGGATGTTTCCGGAACCAGCATAAGTGACTTGAGCCCTTTGGATTCGCTGGAAAGTTTATTGTACCTGAATTGTGAGAATAGTGAAATCACTTCACTCGAATCCATCAATAAAATTCCAAACATACAAATTCTTCGCATTAGCAATACCGAAGTAAATAGTTTGAAAGAACTAACCAATGTTGAAGGTTTGAAAAAGATTTATTGCGACAATACAGGTATTGCCCGTGAGGAAATTATTGAGTTTATGCGTGATAATCCGGGAACACTTGTAATATTTGTTTCTGAAGAATTGATGCTGGGCTGGAAAGAACTGGAGCAGCCATGGAAAGATGTTATTCAGTCAATTACAGGTATAGGAGATGATCCTACAAAAGAAGAATTGCATACTGTATTGAAAATTGAAGAACTGGACCTGTCTGGGAATACTGAAATTTCTACTTTAAGACCTGTACGTGCTATCTATAATCTGAAGCGATTAAATGTTTCCTCAATGGCAGTGAAGGATTTTTATTTTATTGGAGAAGCCATAAAATTAGAATGGTTGGATGTTTCAAATAATCCCATCGATAGTATTTCTTATTTAGGCAATTTGAAACAATTGAAGGAATTAAAAATTGAGCATACAAACATCACTTCGCTTGAATCGTTGGGAAGTTTACAAAAATTAAACTTTGTTTATGCTGATAGTTCTGAAATTGATGAAAAAGCAGCATATCAACTCAGAGATTTAAATCCCAATTGTGTGGTTGTATTTAATACCAATGAATTAGATAATTGGTGGAAAGAATTGCCAGAATCATGGAAAGCTTTCTTCACGGAAGCATATACTTTACAGTCACCCCCCAATACGGAAGAGTTGCATACACTGATATTCCAGGATTCAATATTGATAAAGAACAATAGTCAGATAAAAGATTTGAATCCGGTGTCAAATATCAAAGGATTAAAAAAATTAACTTTTGTAGGTACACAAATCAGTTTGCTGGATCCTATCGTAGGATTGAAAAACCTGATAGAGTTATACTGTAGTCAAAGTCCTGTAAATAATTTGGTGCCATTGGCTGGCCTGACCAATTTGAATACGCTTGATATAGAAAATACAGCCGTAACTGATATATCATCGCTCGAAATGCTTACTAATTTGCAGCAGTTAAATTGTTCGGGAACACAAATAAAATCTTTGAAGCCCATATCAGCATTGACCACTCTTGAAGTTATTAAGTTGAATAACACGGCTATTAAATCATTAAAACCGCTTCAGGCTTTGACCAATTTGAAGAGTATTGAGTGTTATAATACAAGGATTTCGGCCAAGAATGTTGAGCAATTTAAAAAGTCAAATCCCAACTGTGAAGTAGTATATTATTGAAAATTCGCTTAATTGTTATAATTTCGCAGAATAATAAACCCTTCAAAATATAAGGAAATGTCTTCAAACAAATTAATGGACCCCATTGGCAAATTGATGGGATTAAGATATAAGTCGCATCCATGGCATGGTGTGGATATTGGAAAAGATGCCCCTGAAGTTATTATCAGTTATATAGAAATGGTTCCTACTGATACCGTAAAGTATGAGGTGGATAAGGAAACCGGCTATTTGAAAATTGATCGTCCCCAAAGATATTCTAATGTTATCCCGGCACTATATGGATTTATTCCACAAACATTTAGTGGCGATACTGTGGCTGAATATTGTATGGAAAAAACTGGGAAGAAGGATATTAAAGGTGATGCTGACCCAATTGATATTTGTGTATTAACCGAAAAGGAAATCGTTCATGGTGACATCCTTGCCCGCGTTAGGCCAATTGGTGGATTCAGGATGATTGATGGAAATGAATCGGATGATAAGCTGGTAGCTGTATTGAATAATGATGCTGTTTATAGTGGATATAAAGATATTTCAGATTGCCCGCCTATGGTAATCGACAGGTTGAAGCACTATTTTCTAACATATAAAGATCTTCCCGGAAATCCACGTGATGTTGAAATTACAGATGTGTTTGGTATCGCTGAAGCTCATGAAATCATCAGACGGTCACAGCTGGATTATCAGCAAAAATTTGAAAAGTTAGGGAATATTTTATCCTACGTTTAGAAACATTCTTTAAAAACAAAAAAAGGGTATTTTGGATTTTAAATTTCCAGAATACCCTTTTTTATTAAGTATAATTTCGGTAATATTATTCCACAATCATTTTCTTAGTAATTGTTGTTTCACCTGCTCTTACAGTGTAGAAATAAATACCAGGAGTTAGTTTTGAACCATCTATGGTCAAAGTGTT
>QMMZ01000191.1 GCA_003647525.1 Deltaproteobacteria bacterium
AAGGAAGCTGTTAAGGAAAAGGCATGGCAGATTGCCGAAGAAAAAATGCTTGACCTGCTTCTTCCAAAGCCAAAGGTTCAGCATGTCCAGAAGGACGAAGATTTAAAAGAAAAACCCTTTGAGATTGTAACCAGTAGTGGAGATGAAACTTTTTCTACAAGGGAAAAGCTTCGCGCCATGCTTCGTGAAGGAAAACTTGACAACAGATTTGTGGACCTTGACGTTTCAGAAAGAGCCATGCCTGTTGTGGAAGTTTTTTCAAGCATGGGCATGGAAGAAATGGGCATCAATTTTAAAGACATGTTAGGTGGAATGATGCCCAAGAATAAAAAGAGCAGAAAAGTTAAAGTGCCGGAAGCCATGGAAATTATTGCCCAGGAAGAGGCCCAGGCCCTTGTGGATATGGATAAAGTTGTAAGCAGGGCAATCGAGAAAGTTGAGCAGTCAGGGATAATTTTTCTCGATGAAATAGATAAAATTGTCGGGAACGGCGGCGGACATGGGCCGGATGTGTCCAGAGAAGGGGTTCAGCGCGATCTTCTTCCTATTGTTGAGGGGAGTATAGTTACCACCAAGTACGGTTCGGTTAAAACAGATCACGTTCTTTTTATAGCATCCGGAGCCTTTCACGCAATCAAACCTTCTGATATGATACCGGAACTTCAGGGGAGATTTCCCATCCGTGTGGAGCTTGACTCTCTTGGAAAAGAAGATTTTGTAAGGATACTGACCGAACCCAGGAATGCGCTGCTTCTTCAGTATATTGAGCTTTTAAAGACCGAAGATGTTGATGTTGTCTTTGAGGACAACGCTGTTTCCGAAATAGCGCGAATTGCTGAAGAGGTTAACAATCTTACTGAGAACATAGGAGCAAGAAGACTTCATACGCTTATGGAATGTATGCTCGAAGACATTCTTTTTAGCGCTTCAGACATTAAAGAAGCTAAAGATAGAAAAATAGTAATTGACGGGCAGTATGTGGTAGACAAATTAAAGGATATCAAAGACGACGAGGATCTCAGAAGATACATCCTATGACTCCAAATGTGGCTGACATACTTATTGAAGCATTGCCTTATATAAGACGTTTTCATGGGATGACCATCGTTATCAAATATGGCGGACATGCCATGGTTGATGAGCAGTTGAAAGAAGATTTTGCCCGGGACATTACTTTACTGAAACTTGTTGGGATGAATCCGGTTGTTGTTCATGGCGGAGGGCCGCAAATCAATCTGGTGCTAGAGCAGATGGGTATACGTCCTAAGTTTGTCAGGGGTATGCGCCTTACTGATGAAGCTACAATGGATGTTGTAGAAATGGTTCTTGCCGGCAAGGTGAACAAGGAAATAGTTGCTCAAATAAATAAGCAGGGCGGCAAGGCCGTAGGTTTGAGCGGCAAAGATGGAGAGCTTATATCGGCAAAGAAGCTGCATGTCATATATCAGGAGGATATGGATAAACCCCCTGAGATAATTGATCCCGGTATGGTTGGAGATGTTACTCAGATAAATCCGGATATCATAAACACAATGACAGTGAAGGGTTTTATCCCAATTATTGCGCCGGTTGGCGTGGGTGATTCGGGCGAAACATACAATATAAATGCAGATATTGTGGCAAGCAGAATCGCAATTGCTCTTTCTGCAGGACGTATAATATTTCTTACTGATGTTGATGGAGTCTTAGACCTTGAGGGCGCCTTAATATCTTCAATTGATACGAAAAAAATCAGTAAGATGGTTGAGGATAAATCAATTTCAGGGGGAATGATTCCAAAGATCGAGTGCTCTCTCAGCGCACTTAATAATAATGTTAAAAAGGCTCATATTATAAATGGATGCAAGCGTCATGCTTTGCTGCTGGAGCTTTTTACTGATAAGGGAATTGGGACTGAAGTTACGACATGAAACCTGTAAAAAGCGAAATAATAGATAAGGCAGATAAAGTAATAGCAAAAACTTACAATAGATTTCCCATCGTTATAACAAAAGGGAGAGGATGCACCCTTTGGGATTCAGATGGGCGAGCTTATACGGATTTTGTTGCGGGAATTGCGGTATGCAACCTCGGGCATGCGCATCCCAGAGTTGCGAAAGCCCTTTCAAAACAGGCTGAAACACTTTTTCATGTTTCTAACCTTTATTACACAGTACCCCAGACAGAGCTTGCATCATGGCTTGTTAACAACAGTTTTGCGGACAAAGTTTTTTTTTGTAACAGCGGAGCTGAATCAAATGAAGCGGCTATAAAGCTGGTGAGAAAATATTTCAATGATAAAGGCGAAGAAGACCGGTGCAGGATAATCGCCATGGAAAAATCTTTTCACGGCCGCACTATGGCAACCCTTTCTGCCACAGGCCAGAAAAAAATACGCAAGGGATTTGAGCCGGTACTTGATGGTTTTGATTTTGTTCAGTTCAATGATATTGAGGCGTTACAAAGCAAGATCAACCCTTCAACATGTGCGGTTTTAATTGAGCCGATCCAGGGCGAAGGCGGTGTTCGCTGCCCTGCTCCCGAATATCTTAAACGCGTTAGACAGATTTGTGATGAAACAGGAACTCTTCTGATTTTTGATGAAATTCAGACAGGAATGGGCCGTACCGGTAAACTTTTTGCCTATGAAAATTTCGGGATAGAACCCGATGTAATGACCCTGGCAAAGGCCCTTGCCAATGGATTGCCGATAGGAGCCATGCTGGCTAAAGAACATATTGCTGAAGCATTTGTGCCTGGTTCACATGCCTCAACTTTTGGAGGAACACCGGTTGTTACAGCAGCTTCACTTGAAGTTGTTAAGATCCTAATTGAAGAAAATATTATAGATAACTGCCGAAAGATTGGAGAATATTTCAAGCAAAAGCTTTTCCGGCTGAAAGACAGACATGAATCAATTATTGATGTTCGCGGGATAGGCCTTTTGCTTGCCATGAAGATAAAAGTTGATGGGGATAAGGTAGTGAAAGCGTGCATGGATAAGGGTTTTTTAATCAACTGCATTCAGGGTAATATTTTACGTTTTATTCCCCCTCTTATCATAGGAAAAAAGGAAATTGACTCTCTAACAGCATGCCTGGATGAATTGTTTGATAGTTTAGATTAAGAGGTCACTATGAACAAAGATATACTAACTCTTTTAGATCTTGAAACAAAGGATTTTGAACTATTTTTCAAGCGAGCCTTGGAATTAAAAAAAAATCAAAGGCAGATTATTGAAAAAAGACCTCTTGCAGGAAAAACACTTGGGCTTATCTTCGACAAACCATCGACCCGCACACGCCTTTCCTTTGAGGTGGCAATGATTCAACTGGGCGGCGCTTCAATTTTTATAAGCTCAAGGGACACCCAGATGGTTCGAAATGAGCCTGTTAGAGATACTGCCAGAGTTCTCTCTAGATATCTGGATGGTCTCGCCATTAGAACTTATTCTCAGGATCTTTTGGAAGAGTTTGCAGAGTTTTCTACCATTCCGGTTATTAATGCTTTGACCGATTTGTACCATCCATGCCAGGTTTTAAGCGATTTGATGACGGTAATAGAATACAAGGGAGGTTATGATGGCCTGAAGATAACCTGGGTTGGAGACGGGAATAATGTATCCCACTCATGGATAAATGCCGCAGCCGTGCTTGGCTTAAATCTTGTGCTTGCATGTCCCGAAGGATACTACCCTGATACTGATATATTAGAGACAGCTCGTGAGAGAGGCCGCGGCAGCATTATAGTGACTTCAGATCCTGTTGAGGCAGTAAAACATGCTGATGTGATTTATACTGATGTTTGGGCCAGCATGGGACAGGAAAGTGAACACGATGTAAGAAAACGTATTTTCGCACCTTTTAAGGTTGATAAAGAGCTTTTAGAAAATGCTTCAAAAGATGTTATTATAATGCACTGCCTTCCGGTTCACAGAGGTGAAGAGATGAGCGAAGAGGTTCTGGAGTGCCCAAATTCCGTTGTCTGGGATCAGTCTGAGAATAAACTGCATATGCATAAGGCTATACTGGAAGTATTGATAGGCAAATAGTGTTCATCCACGCAATGCTTTTTATACTTACATAAAATGGTAACATAGCCGCTCAGCCGGTTTGTTTTATAAAACCAAAGTTCTACGATAAAATAAATTCAAGGAGTTTATTTTGCAGGAAAAAATTAAAAAAGTTGTTTTAGCCTATTCAGGCGGCCTTGACACATCTGTAATTTTAAAATGGCTGATTGAAACTTATAAATGTGATGTGGTTGCATTTTCGGCTGATATAGGTCAGGAAGAAGAGATTGATGATATAGAACAAAAGGCCTTAAAGACCGGTGCGGTAAAGGTTTACATAGATGACCTTAAGGAGACCTTTGTTGCTGATTATGTGTTTCCGGCATTTCGTGCAAATGCAATATATGAGGGCCAATATCTTTTGGGGACATCTCTTGCCAGGCCTCTTATAGCAAAGCGTCAGATGGAAATTGCGAAAATCGAGGAGGCTGATGCTGTAAGCCATGGCGCAACCGGCAAGGGAAATGACCAGGTCAGGTTTGAGCTGAGTTACCTGGCCATGGATCCTCATATTCATATTATTGCTCCGTGGCGTGAATGGGAGCTTAACTCCAGAACTTCTCTTATGGAATTTGCTGAAAAACATAGTATAAAGGTGCCTGCAACACCCGCAAAGCCATACAGCACCGACAGAAACCTGCTTCACATTAGTTATGAAGGAGGAATTCTTGAAGACCCGTGGAAAGAGCCGTCTGAGGATATGTTTGCCCTGACCGTTTCTCCCATGAATGCGCCTGATAAACCAGAGGTAATAGAAATAACATTTATACAGGGCGATCCTGTGGCCATAAATGACATTAATATGTCTCCTGCAAATCTTCTCAAGGAGCTTAACCGCCTGGGGGGACGTCATGGCATAGGCAGAGCGGATATTGTTGAAAACCGTTTTGTCGGCATGAAATCCCGCGGTGTATATGAAACTCCCGGCGGCACTATTTTGAGGCTTGCACATATGGCTGTTGAGTCGATTACCATGGACAGAGAAGTAATGCATCTTCGGGACTCACTTATACCCAAATATTCTGAGATAATTTATAATGGTTTCTGGTTTTCGCCTGAGATGAAGCTCCTGCAGAATATGATAGACATGACACAGAAAAATGTTCCCGGAGTTGTACGCGTTGAACTATATAAGGGGAACTGCCGTATACTTGGACGTAGATCCGATGAATCTCTTTATAAAGAGGAT
>QMMZ01000192.1 GCA_003647525.1 Deltaproteobacteria bacterium
CAATTAAAGCAACCTGCAAAATTATAGTTATGAATACAAAATTTTTAGGCCTTCTTATACTTCTCTGTACGTCATTTTCATTTGCGCAAAATGAAAACTCAGAATTTTCACTCAATGGAGAGTGGGAAATAATTTTCGACCATAAAAACGAAGGCAAAGCGCAAAAATGGTATCACAACCACAATTTTGAAAAACATCCAGATAAAAAAACAATAGCAGTCCCCAGCTGCTGGGAGGAAATGGAACAAGACTATGAAGGCGTCGCATTTTATCGCAAAAAGTTTTTCATTCCGAAAGACTGGAATGGAAAATTTATAGATATAAAATTTGATGCCGTAAACTATGTGGCTGAAGTTTGGTTGAACAATAAAGTCATTGATTATCATGAAGGTGGTTTCACTCCGTTTAGCTTCCGAATTGACAAATCGGTCAAATTTGGTGAGGAAAACGTCTTAACTATGCGCGTTGTAGGGCCCATTATTTTAAGTGACAAATACATCGACAATATGGGTCGGCAGGAAACCCCTCAATGGCGCGGTGGAATCGTAGGCGGAATTTGGCAGTCGGTTAATATAAAAGCTACCAATGCTTATCGGGTTAAAGATGTATACATTGAAACCGATATACATCATAAAACAGCTTCCTTTACCTTTAATTTTGAAAGCAACGCGATTAATTCAGCAAATGCAGATGCCAGCCTGATCATAAGCTCGGCTGAAGGGAAAATTATTGCCGAGAAAAAAGCGACACTGACGCTTAAGCCCGGAAACAATTCTGGGAATTGGAAAATTGACATTCCCCATGCACAAATCTGGTCATTAGAAAATCCATATTTGTATAAAGCTGTGGTTCAACTCAAACACAAAGGGGAAGTCTCTGACAATTGGGAACATAAATTTGGTTTACGTGAATTTACCATTAAAGACGATAAGTTCTATTTGAATAACGAGCCTTTATACCTGAAAGCAACTTTTTTTGAAGGTCTTTATCCGACAAAGATTGCTAATCCTGACAGTAAAGAAATGGCGATAAAAGAAATCGTGCTGGCAAAGGAAGCAGGCTTTAACATGATTCGCCCCTGGCGAAAACCTCCCTCTAAAATGTGGCTTGATCTATGCGATAGTATTGGTGTTATGACTGTTGGCAGTTTGGTTGTTGAATGTATGGATCGTCCGGTTTCTTCGCCTTATTTAGCTAAGCGAGTAGAACTTGAGGTACGAGAATCAATTCTGCGTGACAGAAACCGCACCTGTATCGTACAGTGGGAATTATTTAACGAAGCAAATCGTCCTGTATTACAGCAGATGATGCACTCTATGTCAGTTTTAACACAAGAGCTTGACCCCAGCCGTTTAATAGTGGATGAGTCAGGTGGAACAAAAGGTGCAAATATGTACCTACCCTACCAAAGCGACCCTATCAGGTTTAATGACATACATACCTATCCTGGCGGACAGGTGAATAAAGAACAATATGACAGGCTTTTAATTATTGGTAAAACCAACGATGAGAAGAAAGCATTAGGGCTTGAACATGTGAGGAAATCAGGTAGAAATGTTCAGCCGGGCATGATGTCGTTCTTATCAGAACTAGGCTATGCCAGTTGGCCAAATCTGGTGGATAACAACAGAATGTTTCAGGAAAAAGGCAACCCAATTACTCCGGCAGCGATCTCACATAAAAGACTGGAACGGCAAGTACGTGAGGCTTTTAAAATCACAGGGTTTGATAAAGCCTTTCCTGATTTAGAAAAGTACTGCCTTGAAGAACAAAAAATCCATGGCATTGCCAATAAACGAATGATAGAAGCTACACGAACCAACCCTATTGTTAGTGGCTATTGCGTGCACGCAATTACTGATGGCGACTGGATTTTAGGTGCGGCCCTAGTTGATCTTTGGCGAAACCCAAAGCCTTATGTTTATGACATGACGAAGGAGGCCAATCAACCGCAAACTGTTTCTATTCGAGTCTTGCCTCGGAATATTTATGCAGAAAAAGGAGGTGAAATTTCTATCACCGGGATCAATGAATTTGCCGACAGTAAAGTGAAAATAACCCTTAGGATTGAAACCGCGAAAGGGCGAAAAATAAACTCTACCACTTTTTCTTCTGAACTAAAAAATGGTATATCACAGCTTTATAAAGAAATATTAAACACAAATAAATTGCAGGGTGCTTACGTGGTAAAAGTCACGGTCAAAGACGAAGCAAACAATACTATTATAAGCAATGAACAGTCGTTTGATGTATTTACTGCCAAGCAATTAACAACAGCAACTCAAAAAGTTGCAGTACTTGACGATGGCACAAACATAGCTGCCTTTCTAAAAAAGAATAATATTGAGGTCATTCCTTTTACAGAGAATTTAGATTTATCAATTCCTGTGATTGTTGGAAAAGGAAAAAAAGGCGATAAAAACTTTCAAAAACAAGTGGAAGCAGCAAAAATATTTGCCAAAAATGGAGGCTATGCCATCTTCCTTGAAGTATCAGGAACAAATCTTACCTGGGGCGCACCCAATCCACAAAAAAAACCAAAAGATGCGCATGACGACTGGCATAGAGCCATACCACGTGTATTAACAGATATGCCAATTGAAAACTTGCCTTTTAATACCGACATGTATGCTACTAACGGCAATTATATATCTCGAAATCATATTGTTACTGACAATGCTGTTTTTCAAGGATTACCTGTTAATACTTTAATGAGTGGTCTATACGAAAATGTTTGCCCTGACAAATCTATTTGTCGCCCGGCCGAAGGAAAATATTTAGCAGGTGTAATCACGTATGACCAAAACAAAAACATGGATATTATGCTTCGTCATTACAACGGAATTGGTGATGTGGTGTATGCCGCCGATGTTTTATTAGTTGAAAAAGGAAAAGGAAAAATGCTTTACTCAACAATGAAAATCTCAGAAAATTTAGGAAAAGATCCGGTGGCTGACAAGCTACTTTTTAATATGATCAAATTCAATTAATTTGAAAATGTAGATAAAATTAGATGGGTATGAAGATACAAGCCATATGTTTAAATTAGATATAAGAATACCTGTTTTAAATACTATATATTCTTTATGACCAATTTATTTTTGTGTTCAATAAGTCTTAAAAAATATCTGAATTAGAGAAGACGGAATCTGTTTGAAAACAAAGAAAAAATACATTTCAATATAAATGAAAAACCTTTTTTAGTGCACTAAAAAAGCCCAGTTAAAAAGGAATCACTATTAAAAACTCAAAATGAAAAAAACGTTCTATTTTATATTTTTATTACTGCTAACAATCTCTTGTAATCAACAAGAGAAAAAAAGTGTTCGCTTTCAAGAAAATATCAACCGTGACTGGCAGTTCTCATTTAGTTCTGAAACCGATGATTTCTCCAAAGAAAATTCAAAAAAGGTAAATTGGGAACATGTTGGATTACCTCACAGTTTTAGTATTCCTTATTTCCGTTCAGAAAGTTTTTATCAAGGCTATGGCTGGTACCAGAAAAAGCTGCAAATCAGCAATGAATGGTTGGGTAAGCATATCTATTTAGAATTTGATGGGGTATTCCAGGTTGCCGAGATTTTTATGAATGGAAATAAAGTTGGCGAGCATCGTGGAGGTTATACCGGATTTACCATTGATATTTCTGAATCCGTTAAAGCAGGAGAAAACTTACTAGCAGTGCGCGTAAATAATCTTTGGGATGCGCAATTAGCACCTAGAGCAGGAGAGCATGTTTTTAGTGGAGGAATTTATAGAGACGTTTACCTCAATGTCACAGATAATTTACACGTAGGATGGAATGGTACATTTGTTACAACTCCATCTGTGAGCGAAGAAAAAGCATCAGTAATTATTAACACTGAAATTGAAAATAAACATGTTGAAGATGCAAAATTTAGCTTACAGTCTGTTTTAATTAATCCTGAAGGAAAATCAATCAGAGAGGTTTCTTCTGATCTAATAGTAAAGGCTGAATCAACAAGTAGCTTTGATCAAAAAATCGACGACGTAACAAAACCTGGCTTATGGTCACCGGATACTCCGAATTTATATAAACTTAGAACATCTATTTTTAAAGAGGGTGTTTTAATAGATAGTTATACAACGACTTTTGGATTCAGATGGACAGAATGGACTGCAGACAAAGGATTTTTCTTAAATGGCGAGCATTTATACTTAGAAGGTGTAAATGTACATCAAGACCATGCCGGATGGGGAGATGCCGTTACTAAGGCAGGAATTTACAGAGATTTAAAACTCATGAAGGATGCCGGATTTAATCTGATTCGTGGGTCTCATTATCCGCATCACCCCTACTTTACAGAAGTTTGCGATGAACTTGGATTGCTATTTTTACCAGAAAACTGTGTTTGGGGAATTGGTGGTTTTGTTGATGATGGTTATTGGAATTCAAGTACCTATCCAATTCATAAAGAAGATATGGAGGCCTATAATAAAAGTGCCGCTAAAACCTTAGAAGAGTTGATTCTTATTAACAGAAATAGCCCCTCTGTAATTGCCTGGAGTATGAGTAATGAAGCCTTTTTTACGGCCAATGAGGTTATGGAACCAATGAAGAAACTATTGACTAGTTTGGTAGATTTATCTCATGAATTAGATCCATCTAGATTGGCAATGATTGGTGGTGCTCAGAGAAGAGATGTTGATGTTTTGGGAGATATTGCTGGTTATAATGGAGATGGAGCTACCTTATTTAAAAATCCTGGAATGCCAAGTATGGTAAGTGAATACGGTTCTTGTGTAACAGATCGTCCGGGCGAATATACCGCTTGCTGGACAAGTCATATAGAAGATGGCGAAAAACCGGAATGGCGAAGCGGACATGCAATCTGGTGTGGATTCGACCACGGTAGTATTGCCGGAAACATGGGAGAAATGGGAATTGTAGATTTCTTTAGAATCCCAAAACGTTCCTGGTATTGGTATCGAAATTATTTTCAAGGAATTGCACCTCCTGAATGGCCTGTGGAGGGAACTCCAAAAAGCTTGAAATTGTTTGCGGATAAAACCACGATTGAGGGCACCGATGCTACAGATGATGTACATGTGAATGTCAAGGTAGTAGGAGATAATGGAAAACATATTTCAAACAGTCCCGATGTAACCTTGACAATTATTTCAGGCCCAGGAGAATTTCCCACTGGAAGAAGTATCACTTTTAAGGAAACTACCTATAATGATATTCAGA
>QMMZ01000193.1 GCA_003647525.1 Deltaproteobacteria bacterium
ACCGGGTATCCAGTCTGAATTCGCCAGTTGTAATTGTCTCCAGTGATTCTACATCCCCGTTATCATCATATACTTGTACCATCTCTGAGCCGATTGGAATAATTTCCTTTTGAATGAAATTTATTTTGTTGGTAAAACCATTGAACCATTCATGTTCGTAATAAAATTTGTACTCACTTGTAAAAGATAATTTATCCGCCGGATTTCTTCTGAACAAAGCATTTAGAAAAAAGTCCTCCTGGAAGGCATTTGGGCTTGCACCCAATTGTTCTATATCATATTTATAATTTCCCCCGACTGCCCGGCGTGGATTTTTGTTTGGCAAGAATAAAAACCCCAGTCCATATTTGATTTTGGTATCCTTTGTTCCATAGGCAATATGTCCATCCAGTCTTATCAGTTTGCTAAATTTTGTGGTAGTCCGACCACCAATACGAAATCGGGTGCCTTCAATTTCATTAAATGAAATCAATGATGCGTAGGGCCCCAATTCAACTTTGCCAATATCATAATATCCCCTTACAACAGTTTTAAAAATATCAATCCAGGTTTTAATTGCTGGTAAATTTTTCAAAGTGTCAACCATATAGTAAATGGTCTGCTCATCTTTAGTGAGTGCTTCATGCCTCGATTCATCCCAATATTCATCTGTTTTCTCATAGGCTTTGTCGGCAATCATCACATCCGTCGGGAGCGAATAAAACTTTTTGTCCTTGAATTGATTGAATACAAAATCGCGGTAAGTTGTAGTTTTGGTACCAAAAAAACCAAGCGTTTTGTTAGAGTTTTCAATCACATTAAAATCGCCAATTACCTGGTCTTTGATCACCATCCAATAATGTCCTTCTATAAGTTCATATTCCTGCCGCATCACCAGGTCATTTACATAATTGATATTGGCGTCTTCAGCAATTTTGATTTCAAACGATTCAATAGCATATGTTGTATCATGAACCCAAAAGTGACCTGTAAAAGTTAGCTCTTGTTTACGACGTGGTTTAAACATTAGCTTATAACACCACTGGTTTTCTAAAAATGAGCTATCAACCAAATAAAATCTATAGGAATTCAATGCTAAATTTGAAATGGGGCTGATAAAATTCTTTTGGAATAAGGAGATATAATTGTCATAAAAATCGTAGCGCTGAAACATATCTCCGAGGAATTGAAGCATACTTTCATTTTCAATACCCGAAACTTTAGCAGCTTTAATTACTTCCTTTTCTGATTTGGGATTTTTTCTAAAAAAAAAGTCTGATACAGTTTCTGTTAGAAATATTGGTAAATAAGTTTTTCCGTTAACTGTGGAGGTATCTACATAATCAAAGATAAAATTGAATGGTTTTAAAATCTTTCGGTTTTGGAATTTCTCATTTATATTATTGGCGTCAATTTGAATTTTATTGTAGGCCTCATATTGGTATGCCTCAAATTCCTTGCGGTTGTTATTTTCCTTGTTCTCAATAATTTTTCGTAAAATGACCTCTGCTGGATTTTCACCAGCAAGGATTGTTACTTCAGGCAAATCAAAATTTACAGAACTCAATTTGAAATTGACTTCCTGGAACCTGTTTTTGAATATTTTTATCGACTGGTTGCTGTAACTCATACAGGATGCTGTTAAGGAGTCGGTTGGTGATTTGGTTTCGATGGAAAAATTACCGTCAAAATCAGAAGTAACGCCTATGGTGGTTCCTTTAAAATAAATATTGGTAAAAGGGATCGGCTCTTTGGTATCAGCATCGATCACCTTCCCCATAATTTTTGTGACCTGCCCGAAAACGGGAGCAGAAAAAAGTATAAGAAAAAGCAGATAATAAATTGACTTTATTTCTTTTTTTCTAATCATTAGTTTGTGCAAATTAATGCAGCGTCCTTAGTAAAACAAGTAATTCTAAAAATTATGCTTCAATAATACGAATTTATTCAGCATTGAATAACCTTATACTATATAATATATGAAAATGTTCAGAAAGAATAAGGTATTGATTCCCAGTTGTTTTATAGAATTCCTTCTCTGAGAATATCATGTAAATGGATAACCCCTGCATAATTGATACCATCAACCACCAGTAATTGTGTAATATTTTCTTTTCGCATGATGCTTAAAGCGTCAGCAACATGAGTGCTTTTATCAATTGTTCGGGGATTTGGTGTCATAATATCTTCGGCAACAAAATTTTCAATATCCTGGGGTTTTTCCAACATCCTTCTGAGATCCCCATCAGTAATAATTCCAATAAGCTTACCATCTTCCAATACAGCTGTAGCTCCTAGCCTTTTTGATGAGATTTCAACAATAGTGGATTTAATATCATCATCCTTGTTTACGCTGGGAGCTTCATTTATTGAAAATATGTCAGAAACCCTGAGATAGATTTTCTTCCCAATGGCGCCACCGGGATGAAATTTACCAAAATCTTCAGTTGTAAAACCTTTGCACTCAACCAATGCAATTGCCAGGGCATCACCCATTACCAATTGTGCGGTTGTACTTGAGGTGGGAACGAGGTTGTTAGGACATGCTTCTTTTATTACTCCAGTATTTATTACAAAATCTGATTTCTTAGCAAGAAAAGATTCTGTATTTCCTGTAAAGGCAACTATTTTATTTTCTCTAAGTTTTATCAGTGGAACCAATACTTTTATTTCTGGTGTGCTACCACTATTGGATATACATATGACGACATCCTCTTTTTGGATGATGCCTAAATCTCCATGAATGGCATCAGCTGCATGCATAAAAATTGAAGGCGTTCCGGTAGAATTAAATGTTGCAACAATTTTTGAAGCAATATTTGCGCTTTTACCAATGCCAGTTACAATCACTCTTCCTTTCGAATTAATAATTAATTCTACAGCATTTGCGAAATCATCATTCAAATGTGATTTTAATTCCTGAATCGCATTTAATTCAGCATCAATTGTTTCCAGCCCTATTTGTATAATCTCTTTGGTTGTTTTCAAAACGAATAGAAAATTACATATGATAACTTTGGCAAAGATACGAACTATCTGTGAACCCTGATTTAATCCAAATTATTATCAAATTCTTAAGAGTTAATAATTAAATGTTTGGCTTATTCAGTAAAAAAAGTGTATTTTTAGAATGAAATTAAAATTTATTTAAGGTAATATTTTGTTTCCCCGTTTATATTTTCAATATATTTGTATGAAGCACTTAAATTTTCAGGTTAATTTAAAATTTTCAAGTAACTTTAAATTAGGATAATTACCTTTTATAATTAAATGATGTAGGAAGAAATGGCAAAATTGGATGTATACCCATTGCATGATTTGCTCAAGCAGATATTTGGTTTTGATAGTTTTAAAGGGAACCAGGAAGCAATTATTAAAAGCGTTTTAGAAGGTGATAATACTTTTGTTATTATGCCAACCGGAGGAGGCAAGTCGATGTGCTACCAACTTCCGGCCATAATGAGTGAAGGAACTGCTATTATAATTTCACCATTAATTGCATTGATGAAAAATCAAGTTGATGCAATTCGAAATTTTGGTGCAGAACAAGGAATTGCACATGTTTTAAATTCCTCTTTATCCAAAATGGAAATCACAGAGGTAAAGGAAGATCTGTTATCGGGAAAAACTAAACTATTATATGTTGCACCCGAATCGTTGACAAAAGAAGAAAATGTTGAGTTCCTAAAGAAGATAAAAATATCATTTTACGCAGTTGATGAAGCACATTGTATTTCGGAATGGGGCCATGACTTCAGGCCTGAATACAGACGAATTAGACCAATCATTGAATCCATCGGACAAGATGTGCCAGTGATGGCATTAACAGCTACAGCCACTCTAAAAGTTCAGCAAGATATCCAGAAAAATCTTGGAATCCTCGATGCGAAAGTTTATAAATCTTCATTTGACAGGCCAAACTTATATTACGAGGTTCGGCCAAAAACCAAAGAAGTTGTAAAAGACATTATTAAATATATAAAAGGTCATCTTGGTAAATCGGGAATAGTTTATTGTTTAAGTAGAAAAAAAGTTGAGGAGCTGGCAGAGACTTTTCAAATTAATGGGATCAAAGCATTGCCCTATCATGCTGGCCTTGATGCCCTAACCCGCCGCACCAATCAGGACAGGTTTTTGATGGAAGATGCAGATGTAATCGTAGCCACTATTGCATTCGGTATGGGAATTGATAAGCCCGATATTCGATTTGTAATCCACCACGATATCCCTAAAAGTATTGAAGGTTACTATCAGGAAACAGGTCGTGGAGGCCGGGATGATGGTGAAGGAAATTGCGTTGCATTTTATAGCTATGATGATATTCAGAAATTGGAAAAATTCATGAAAGGTAAGCCTGTTGCTGAGCAGGAAATCGCTAAACAATTGCTGCAGGAAACTGTTTCATATGCCGAGTCTTCTGTTTGCCGTCATAAGCAATTACTTCATTATTTTGGTGAAGAATCTGAAAAAGAAAACTGCGGAGCTTGTGACAATTGCTTGCATCCAAAGGAAAAATTTGAAGGAAAGGATTTTGTAAAAATTGCATTGGAAGCGATTATGGAAGTAAAACAATTGTTTAAATCCAATCATGTAATTAATATACTTATTGGTAAGAATAATGCCACCATAAAGTCTTTTAAGCATAATAAATTAAAAGCATTTGGCAGGGGTATGGATGAGGATGAGAAGTTCTGGAACGCAGTGATACGCCAATCGCTCATTAACAATTTAATTATAAAAGATATTGAGAACTATGGCTTGCTAAAAATTACCGAAGAGGGCAAAGCTTTTCTTGAGAAACCATTTTCAATCATGCTTACCAAGGATCATAACTACGATTCGAATGAAGATGATGATGATTTCTTTGAAGGTGGTGCAGCAAAAACAAGTACTACAGATCAAACCCTTTTTAATATGTTAAAGGATTTGAGAAAAGACATGTCCAGGGAAGAGAATCTTCCTCCTTTTGTAATTTTCCAGGATCCCTCCCTGGAGGATATGGCCATTCAATACCCCATTAAAGAAGAAGAACTTCTGCAGATAACAGGGGTTGGTGTAGGAAAAGCCAAGAAGTATGGTGCACCATTTCTTGAACTGATTGCAGATTATGTGGAGGAAAATGAGATTATGCGCCCAAATGATATGGTGGTCAAATCTGTGATAAATAAGTCCGGACTTAAAGTATATATCATTCAAAGTATCGACCGAAAGCTAGCTCTGGAGGATATTGC
>QMMZ01000194.1 GCA_003647525.1 Deltaproteobacteria bacterium
GTTTCCACCGGCCATTCTTATAGCCTCCCCACTATTTTCCTTAAAGTCCGGCGATTACGTATAATCATTAGTCAGATTAAAGAAGTTCGCTATCTTCCTTTCAATAGTTTGCTGCGAAACACTGGGGAGAGCATGAACCCTGCGCCTCTTGTCACCATGTCGTATGCATTAGAGCCGCGGTTCTCATTATCTACACTTTAAGAGCCCACAGAATCAAACTCGCCCATGATCCAGCGTCAGGGGCTCATTACCATTATTATTATCTCTTCAATCATTAATACAAGTTGGGTCATGATTGTTACAAAAGCTTCAATCAGCCGTCAATTCAATGAGATTAAAATATTTGGGTACTCCAGGCACGACTGAATAATTATTAACGACGTTTTTATAACCTTCGACATCAATAATAACTTTGTACTCCCCGGCCGATAGCCCGAAAAAACCGAAGCATTGATTGTGACAACCATCGATACGCCATACAAAGGGATTGAAATTCAGGAGTTCCTCACCTTTGGTCTGCCGAAATATCCGATGAGTTCCATTACCTACCAATGAAATCGAGTTAATTTTTATTTGGCTATCAACAGACCGGTATCTTCTTTCCGAAAGACCCAAAACCATCTCTTCAGGATCAACCGGAGCAGTCACACACCCACGAATCACCCCATCAGGAATAAAAACAAATTCCAGTTCTTTTGTTTTGCCGTTCTCAATTGAGACAAAAATCTCTTTTTTCTTTGTCTTTGCAGCCATAGTAATCATGTTTGCAATATATTTCCCCGGTGGAAAAGGTCCTAGAATTTTGTCATCACCATCATTTAAATAGATAGTGGTTTCCGAATCCTTTTTATCGACAGAGCGAAGTATAAACAAGGGCCTGGGCCTTAATCCCTCAAGATCATAATCATATGAAAAGCGAACCTTAATGTACCCTCGAGATTGAAGCAGCAATGTGTTTTGCTTTTCATAGAACTCATTGAGAATTGTATTGTACTGAGCCACTACTTTCCTGCTAAAAAGAATGCTTGTATGATCCTCATTAAATGAATAGTTCATTTTAGCCTCGGATTGTGCTCTGAAATCCTGAATGCTGGCTAAGGCAATTGTTCCATCATTGTTCGATCGGAAGAGGTTGCTACCTCCCAGGTGTCCGGAAAACATGTAAAAGCTTATGTCTTTCGGTATTTCTACTCGGTATAATGATTGGATAAAGTCACCTTCCGGCTGCATATCTATCCAGCTGGGAATTACTACTGGCGATTGTTGAACACCATATTCGGCCATTTTGTCCCCTCCCCACGGGGTGGCCAATGAAATAAAAAGTTTTACATAAGGAAATTGCCGGCCATGATTTACAATAAAAGACTTGGCCACCAAGCCACCCATGCTGTGAGCCGTAATATAAATTTTTTTGAATTGATATTTGGTTTGGAGGTTTATTAATTTCCAGAGCAACTGGTGTGATGAGCTATTAATGTGGTTTCCTGTTGGATAAAAATAAAACCATGGTTGAAAATGAGTTCTGTCGAGATTATCTACAAAATATTTCCACCCCTTGGGAGTCCCACCGGCACCGTGTATAAAAAGAACAGGTATTTTATCAGGATCATACTCTTCAATAAAATATATGTTTGCGCCAAATTCTTTATAAAAAGAGTACCCCTCCCAAAATCCTTTTGCTCCATGTTCATCAGAAAAAAGTTCATCGTCCAAATCAGTTATGACTCCAGCTTGCCGACTGCGAAGTTTTTTCGGCACGGGCGATGAAATTACAAACCCGTGGGGTATCCCCATATTTTTGCCCTCTTCAGAAATAACAATATCAATATCAGAAGTCACACCGATCTTCCGAGTGCTGACTACTTTGGGATCGCCATATTGTCCTGCAGGTTCCCCTGCGTCATAAATCAGGTTACGGTTTTTATCTCTATACGCAAAGATATAATAGTCTCCTCGATCGACCATCAGCTCATATTCACCAGATTCATGCAACACCGAGTAATGAGCTACTTTTCTTTTTTCCCCCACGGAAACGGCCGTAACAATAATAGGTCCGGCGTCTTTACTTTCTGCAGCAATACGCCCCACTATAATTGTAGCTTTTAGACCATGGGCTACTTCATTCTTCACTTTTACTAAAGCGCAGCCTGTCATAACAAAACATGTTACGATAAGAGTAAAGCACATTTTCAGGGAAACTGACGGGATGCCAATTTTCAGGTTGGCAATAGTGGATTTAATCGATTTCAATTGGTAACCTCTCAATTAACTTCGTAAAAGGGGATTCTCACCTCCTCCTGGTCAATATCAATCACTGAATTCTATTGAAGCAAAAGTTCTATTTATTCCTTTTTTATAGTGAAGCTTAGGATATCCAAAGGCGACAAATAAGCCTTCTTTGCTTTTACATTTAATTTTATGATTCTCTCTGAATTTTTTGGCTTTTTTCCCACTTTGAATAAATGGGTGAACTGCTCCAAGCATACATGTTCCAAGTCCGAGTGTCTCTCCAGCTATCATTGCATAGGTGGCAGCAATAATTGGGTCAGCGGGATCGCTATACGGAGAGCCATAAAAATACATCAATAAGGGAGCATCATAGTTAATGGTGTTTTCTCCCTTGTCTATTCCATCTGCTGTATATACTCTGAAAAGCGGTTTTAAAAATCCTTTGAATAATTCATCGGTTTCCTTCCCCCATATCGGACGCATGAAAGCTAAAAAAAAGCTATTCGTCATAAACTTCAAGCTTTTTAAGTATTGGGAAAAATCCTCTGCAAAAGCTCTGGCCTTTTCTTTTCCATCAAAAATCAGCACATTGACATCGGAAGGCGGCAAACCCATTGGTGCTGTTTTTGCTGCTGTCAGAATTTTTTCTATAATATCGGGATCAACAATTTTATCTTTGAAATACCTTATGCTTCTGCGATGCTGTAATAAGGCTAAAAGTTGTTTGTAATTCGAAGTGTTTTCTTTTTTGGGTAAATCGTACAGGTCTTCCGGTGAAAGTTCTCTTCCAAAAACTTCTATAGCTCCGTTTGGGCAGATTGCCATACAATGACCACATCCGAAACAGTCAAAAATGGAAGTATTATTACTTCTTGTAACTCTTTCATTTTCAATGGCCAGACTGGAGTCACTGCATACAGAAACACATAGTCCGCATCCATTGCATAATTCACTATTGATTCTTATGTCAGTACTCTCTTTTGTTCTTGAGGTTGGAATTGCCATTGTTTTCTCCCATCTCCAGCTTTTGGTTAAATCTATTACATTTTTTTATCAGATGTTTGGCGAAGCTGATACAAGACGAAAATGTCCGGTTACTTTCCCAGTCAATGATCCATTTTCATTTAGTAATAATGTTCTCTCAATATCATCGTTGTCCAGGTGGTCAACCATTTTCAACCTTCTTTGCGCTAAGAAAGACTCTTCTTTTCCCTCATCAATGGTAAACTTGAGCTCTTCATCTGGATGATGCTTCTTCATGGTTTGAAATAATTTTTTTACCCCATAATATTCAGTTCTATTTTCTTCAGGAATTGAAATAATGTAGTCAAATAGTATAATGCTATTCTGTGCAGAGTGACTTACGAATTCCAACATTGTGTTAACCGATTCCTGTTCGAGATAATAGCTGACACCTTCCCACAAAAATAGTGTCCTCTTATGAGTATCAAATCCTGCTTTTTTAAGAACAGCAGGTAATGATTCTTTATCAAAATCTATGGGAACAAATGAAACATGTTCCGGAATATCTATCCGAGCTTTTTTCAGGCAATTTGTTTTTCTATTGAGAGTCGGTGCGATGTCTAATTCTATTATTTTTGTTCCCCTGTTCAGCTTTTCAAAACGATATGGCCTTGAGTCAAATCCCGTGCCAAGTAGCACGATTTGTGGAATTCGGTTATTTAAGGCATCTATAAAATGATCGTCAAAACAGGCTGTTCTTGCAATCATATATTCATATACTCCTGGAAGATATTGATTTAACCTTTTTTTGATGATTGCTCTTATCATATTAAATTTTACTAAAAATTTAATATGATAAGGCAAAAAGGACTCAGCTAGATAGTCTGGCCCAAATCGTTCGTTATTGAACTGCCTGTGTGCAATGGCTCTGTGCAATGCGGCAAATATGGCCGATTCTAACGGTTTTTGTTCAATACTATTTTTAGACATTTATAATCTCCTTAGGGCTTGTAAGGAAATAACATGGCTGATATTACGCTTGGGGAAGGTTGCCGGACTTTGTTCTTTTAAGCACGAAAAAAACAGAAGCAAATCGATCATTTTTAGAATCAAATACCTTAATTTCCTGCTCAACCTTTTGTATTTGCCTGATACTCTTTTCATCAACAAAACCTGTCGCTCTTACTGTTTTTATCTCTTTTTCAAGCGGCACATAGTATTCATTCCACCAGATGTCAGGTGACAATTCAATCTGTCCGAGCAGGGAATAACCACAACGATGTATTACCTTAATTTTCCCTGGTAAATCCGTCATCTCATCATGAACAACAAGAAATCCTTCAGGTACCAGAAGATCCCGCCATTCACTGAGTCCCCGCTTAAAACCAATATTGATTATTGCTCCCTCACTCCAGATGATGTCAAAACTATTGGCAGGAAAATTTATGTCCAGCATTGAGGCATGGATGACTTCTATCCTGTCTGACAATCCCTCTTCTGTGGCTCTGCTGACCAGCCGATCAAGAGAGTTCTTTTCAACATCAACCCCGGTGATGATCCCACCGCTCAATCGGGCCAGCTCAAGAGTAGCAACTCCAGTACCACAGCCGATATCCAGAATGCGTGGTTTCACAATTGGAGGCAGCATATGAAATGCCTTTCTTGTATATGATAATAGATTTCTTCTGGCACGATCGGGGCTAAACTGCCTCAGATTATTATGCTCTTTCATTCTGGTATTCTATGTCACAGTTATAACAATTTTTCTATTTTCATTTGAACTACTTGGGCACTTTTTTACGGTTTTCATAGAATTATGGCAAATTTTCTTTAGCTCTCACAAATCAAACGGCTTCTTCTTTTCCCAGTGGCAAGCAACAGAAGGATTTCGTTGAAAAAATAGCTCTTTTTCAGGCTGGCCAACACTATTGAGGGGGCAGGCAAAGTTCATACATTTTATGCAGAGAAAAAACTTCAGTGTTGTGAAAAAGGATTCATCAA
>QMMZ01000195.1 GCA_003647525.1 Deltaproteobacteria bacterium
CAAATAGCGACACACTTCAGCAATTAAATTTTGAAGAAGTAAATGAACCATGCTACAGTATGGCCTATTTTGATTTTTATGATTCCCAAAAAACAAATTTAGAAATTCGTTACAATGTCTATTATCCCTATGACGATCCAGATCATTTTCAATCAGAGCCTTTATTTAATGGTGCTATCTGCTTTGACATTTCGTTAACTATTAAGGATTCAACCCATAGTAATAATTATGAGATTGAACATCTTGAAATTAATTTTAAGAATGGGTACTATGCAAGATATGAGTCTGTTTATGAGACAAATACAAAAATAATCATTTCAAAAGACGGTGGGGTATGGGACAAAATAGAAGGAAGTTTTACCAGTGCTTTTATTAATTACAATAATGTTACTGACACACTAATTATTGATTGCCGCTTTTCAGCTTTTAGATGGTGTGATATATAAATTAACTATTGCTAATAGCACATGGCCGCGTTTGGTTCATTAATGAAAAGAAATTGTAAATTTGAACATGAAGGAAATCAACATAAATTCGAGTAGTGAACGGTCACGTGCCATAGCTGCAACACGTTAAAACCCAATCTCCTTCAATCGTTGTTCCAGGAAGGCTCCCGCAGTAGTATCCGGATACAACTTCGGATGATCAGCATCAATACAATTATCAAGGCAACTTAAATCCATATTGGATTTGGGATGCATAAAAAATGGAATGGAAAACCTGGGTTGATTCATTTGATCTTTGGGAGGATTTACAACCCGGTGTACCGTTGACTTCAATTTATTATTGGTCAGGCGTGATAACATATCTCCCACATTTACTACAAGTTGCTCAGGCAAAGCTGTAATTGGAATCCATACACCATCATGTCGCAATACCTGCAATCCTTCTGCACTGGCACCCATCAATAAAGTAATTAAGTTGATATCGGTATGTTCAGCAGCCCTTACAGCATCTTTGGGCAAAGTATCAGGATTTTCGATGGGAAAATAATGTATGGGGCGTAAAATGCTGTTACCATTTTTTACTTTATTATCAAAATAAAATTCATCCAATCCTAAAAAAAGGGCGATGGCACGCAGCATATAAATACCTGTTTCTTCCAGATTGCTAAAAGCCAGGATTCCGTCCTTTGCCAAACCAGGAACTTCTGTTGGGAAGACATTTGCAGGATAATCAAGGGTATCAGGATCCGTAGGGTCAATTATTTGACCAATGTGGTAAAACTCTTTTAAATCGGGTGTGCTGCAACCCTGGGCATGTTCTTTCATCTTGCCAATATAACCACGCTGACCTTGTATTTCCTCATCTTCATATTTATCTTTTACAGCCTGTTCTAAAGTAAAAAAGTCTTCTACAGCTGCATATAAGCCAGTTTGTGTTTCAACCTTTAAATAATGATTCTTGATGGCCACAAAACCAATTTGTGAATAAGCTTCTCCAAGCTTTTCGACGAATCTTTTTTTATCAGTTTCATTTCCGTTGATAAAGTCGTTTAAATCGAGTGATGGTATTTGATCTATTGTTACTTGAGTCATTTTAGCTTTTTTTGGTTTCTCAATCGCAAGATAGAAAAAAATTAGAAGACAGAAGATAGAGTCAGAAGACGGAAGTTAGAAGTTGGAAGTTAAAAGGATAATTATCTCGCCCCATAAATAGTCAGGCAAGCAAAAAAAAAATCCCTTCCGAATACTCGGAAGGGATTTTTCAATATTATAGAACAATATCTTATTCAACCAATGCTTTAAATTCTGGAGCTTCAAAATACTTAACAAATTCCCTGTCAGTTCTTGCCATTTCTTTCAGTTTGTCACCACATTTTGAAATACCTTTTTCAAGGTTATCATAAACCATCTGAGCATTGTCAGTACGAGCTCCATATACAGCTAACATATAAAATGTTTTGCCACTTTCAGGTGCACATTTAAAGTTCTTCAGAGCGCCATCCATGTTGTCAGCTAATAACTGAGCCAATGCAAGGTTATGATCGCAATCAATTCCTTTAAAGTAATTTAATGCTTTGGTATATTCACCATTCTGGATAGCCATTACACCAAGGTTATAATTTTCGTTTTCGCCATATGACATCGCTTTCATGAAATGCTCTTCAGCAATTTCATAATCTCCATTACGGCTGGCTAAAACACCTAAGTTATTTTCAACTTTACCATTCTTGGCAGCAGTTCTTTCAGCCTGTGCAAGGTAATTAACAGCATCGTCGTATTTCTTTAATTCAATAGATTCAACTGCAGCATTGTTATATGCTTTCCAGTCGGCATCAGCATTGTTAAAAGCAGCTTTGTAAATATTTAACCTTGCTTCGTGATCTTCGGTTAAAGTGGCCGCATGTAAAGTTTCTTTATAATTTAAAGAATCAGGACTTGAAGTTGCCAGTTTAGCAATTTCCTCATCAGTACGTTTTGGCTCAAAACAATTAACCATCATATCAGCTCTCCTGAGTGGAGGAAGAATGTCATCCTCAATTTCTTTATAGATAACAGTCATATTCCTGATTTCTTCTTCTCTTTTTGTAACATCAGGTTGTGAATTAATTACATTCAGGATCATACTTTTGTCGTTCAGTTCTGAATTCTTAATCAACATCATAAATCCATCCCAGTCTTCACCATTACCTTTAACATTATACTTAACTTCCTGCTCAAGTTCTGAAACATCAATACCCATTTCTTTAGCGCGTTTTTTATTCATTTTAGTCATGTGCTTAGCCATGTACTTTTGAATAGTTTCTGAACGTTCGTTTGCAAGATTGTCATTGAAGTCGATTTCACCTTCAGGGGAAGCCCAACCATCAATATCAACATCCTGAATTTCCCAACCTTTCATTATAAAGTTATGAAGGTTTTCCATTTGAGCTTTAGCCTCATCTGATTTGTTTAAAGCCAGGTTAGTATTCAGATTTGATTTATTCACCTGGAAATAAAGTGTAGCATTTTCGGAAACGATGGTTACTTTTTCGTATCCTGAAGGAGCATAAATCACTTTTTCGTCGTGTACAATATTCTGGTAAGTTGTAATAACTCCGTCAGCAAGTTTAACATCAACAACCTCGTCAACTACCTTACTTCCCTTTTTTATTATTGCATTAACTTTAAGTTCAGAAGCCCGCATGTCTTCCTCATAATCAAACGATTCGTTGTAAGTAAAACTACCACCGGTTTTGGAATTGATAACAGTTCCTTCACCTTCAGTTTTTTCACCTCTTAATACGAATTTCTTTAATTCTTTAACTTTTCCATCATATTCTAATACTGGTGTAAACTCAACAACAGCTTTTTTATGGAATGATTTTTCAGGGATAGTCCCTTTAACGGTAAACTCAACAGTTCCACCTTTAGCTTCCAGTACTTCTGGGTCTACCTCATACATATCTGGTAGGTTAGTAGATACACAACTACTAATCAGCAGAACAGCTGACACAAGTGCAAGAAAATTTAATCCTCTAGTCAATTTTTTCATGATATTCATTAAATTTGGTTGATACATGATCTATTTATAAGGTGCAAAGATAGATAATATAGCAATTTAGCAAACTTTTCTATTAAAAAAAAATTAATATTTTTAAAATAGGCTGAATACCAGTAGCTAAAGGCTTATATTCGTGACAATAATTTTATCCTGTATTACTTTGATAAGTGAATCTTAATAGTACAAAACTAAAAACACAACTTACCTCTATTAAATCCAACATAACCTACTAACCAGTAATATTTTATAAATAAATCAAAAATAGGCTAAACTTTTTCCTGATAATTAGTAGATTTACCAGCTAAATTTATAAAACAATATGTATATCCGCTTTTCTACCAGAAGATACAAATTGATTTTTAATACGGGAGATGTCGCAGTGGTATCATTACGGATATTCATTTAAAACAAATTGATAATCCGATATGAAACCAGAAAGGTAAATAAAGAAGTAATAATGGAATATTTCTCGCAGATTACGCTAATAACGCAGATAAAAAAAAGAAATTCTGCGGTTTTCTGCGATATCTGCGAGACAAAATATTTACTGGTATGATTAAGGATATTCATTTAAAACAATTAGGTTTATGAATAAAGTTATACTTTTTTTAGTAATCTTTCTATCATTCACTGCACTGCATGCGAGTCCACAAATTAAAAAACTCATCAAGTCATCAGGAGATGCCGATAAATATCCTGGTAAATCTGAATTGATCATTTTTGACAGTACAAAAGTTGCTGTTCAGGAAAGTGGATTAAGCTATGTACATATCCACAAACTCACCAAGATATTAACTACTGAAGGGTCAAAAAAGAATGCTGTTATCAAATTTGGATACGATCCATTATCGGCTTATGTGGATGTCGAGGGTGTGAATATTTATCGCAAATCGGGTGAGGTTATTGAACTTGACATGACGAAAGTGATGGATTATCCTGCTCCTGCCAGGGCAATTTATTGGGGTGCCCGTGAAAAAATGGTAGATGTGGGAAAACTTGAACCCGGAGATGCCATTGAAGTTTTTATGTTTCGCAAAGGATTTACGTATGCCTTGCTGCAGGAAGAACCGGAAGATGAAAAGTATATTCCACCTATGCGCGGTCATTATTACGACATAGTTGAATTCTGGAGCGCAAATCCAGTTTTGGAAAAAGTATACCAGCTCAAACTTCCTAAAGATAAAACATTACAATATGAATTTTACAATGGAGAAGCCCGTTCATCGATAAAACCTGACGGAAATTATATGATCTATACTTTTTCAAAATCAGATTATTCACAACCAAAACGGGAACCAAGGATGGTTGCCAATTCTGATGAATTTCCGAAATTGTTATTATCTACCAGTCCTGACTGGTTTGCAAAATCCAAATGGTTTTATGGTGTCAACGAAGATTTCGGTAGTTTTGAATCAACACCAGCCATCGATACAAAAGTTGCTGAGATTTTAGTAGGAGCTGAAAGTGAAATGGATTCAGTAGCACGCCTTACCCATTGGGTAGCCGATAATGTGAGGTATTCTGGAATTTCAATGGGTTGTGGCGAAGGCTTTACTTTACACAAAGGTGAAATGACCTTTTCAGACCGTTGTGGTGTTTGTAAAGACAAAGCCGGAATGTTGATCACCATGCTCAGGGCTGCCGGTTTTGAATCATATGCTGAAATGACAATGGCAGGATCGCGGATTGA
>QMMZ01000196.1 GCA_003647525.1 Deltaproteobacteria bacterium
GAGAGAAAGGGAAGCACATAGCTCATCTTTGTTTTTAAAATAAAGATAAAGGGTGCCTGGACTTAACTCAGCTTCATTGGCAATATCTTCCATTGTAGCCTTGTTAAAGCCCTTTAAGGAAAATACCCTTTTTGCGGCTATCATTATCTGCTGCCGCCTTCTTCCTTTCTCCCGTTCTTTCCTTTCCTGTATGCCCATAATTTCTGAATCCCATTTATTTCCTAAAAAGCCATATAATTGATATCCGACATTTAGTCAAGGGGAAATATTCATTTCCTAATCAAGATATAAGCACGACTAAACACGTCCCGCAAGTCCGCACACAGCCTGGGTCGTGCTTTCGGGACGTACATTAGTTTATAGGTTACTGTTAAGGTTTTAAAAGAGGCTGGATCTGTGAGTTTCTTTTGCTTCATATAGCGACTAAAATGTGATACGTTTGAAATGTGACGACGATTAGAAGTTGTTACAGCATACAAAATTATGTTAAGTAAAAACGTTCGGGGTAACCAAAAGTTCTTCCGGTTCTGGCAAACTGGTGTTGAGGAGTCGACTACTCGACCAATATCAACAGGAAAATATATGGAAAATAAAATAGAGTCCGATAACCAAGTTAAGATTACTTACCGGCCCGGTGAAAACCCTGAAAAAGATGCCTGGCATACAGCTTTCTTTATTGAAAACCATATGGATTATTTTGCTTACCCTGACCATGTGGTATCACCAGAGCAACTTACCTTCATGATATATGCGGAAAATGATGAAAGATATTATCCCTGCTCAGACAGAATGTTTGAAGCAATTATGAGCAAAAATGATTCCTCTTTTCTTCGGAATGGATGCGGATGATTTGATGTATATGTGGGAAATTGTCCAAAAAAGCGGTTATATAGATATATGGCGCTTTCAAAGCTACGATGATATAGTTAAAGCATTTCAGGCTATGGATAAAAAAGTTCCGCCTGAGTGGGTAGGCAAGGATGCAACTTATAGTACAGGATGTACAAAGGAGATGAGAATTGCTCTTGATGTTCAGAAAAAACATCCTGAAATGCAGATCATAGGTCCTTCTGTTGAAAAATTTATGAGACGAAATGAATACGGCATAGGAAAGATGTATGATCAAAGGCTAAGCGAACTATGCCGAATATAAAGGGAATTGCGATACATTGGAAGTCGATTTATTCTTTAAAGTAGCCTTAATATTTTTTCTACTTATCTTTTCCGGTTTTTTTTCAGGCTCGGAAACAGCTCTGTTTTCCTTAACTCTCTTGCAGCGTGAACGTCTTAGAAAAAGCGGGAGCAAAAGAGCAGCGCTCATAGATAAGCTTCTTCTTCGGCCGAGAAGACTCATAGTAACAATACTGATGGGCAATGATATGGTTAATATCGCAGCATCAGTTATTGCTACTTATTTTTTTGTATCCCTCTTTGGCGAACACGCTAAATGGCTTACCATTGCAATAATGACACCCTTGACGCTGATATTGGCCGAGGTGATCCCAAAAACCATAGGTATAACTCATAATGAAAGAATTGCCCCTCTCATATCCGTACCTCTCAATACATTTGCAAAATTAATTTCACCTTTTCGCTGGATTTTTATCAAGCTCACGGATTGTTTCATAAAATTATCAGGCATGGAAAAACATAAACCTTCACAAACTATAATGGAAGACGATTTCCGTGATATGGTGGATTTAAGTTACAAAAATGGTGAACTGAAAATTGTTGAAAGAGACCTTGTCCACAATGTTTTCGAGTTTAGTGATACCCATGTATCTGAAGTCATGACCCCAAAAGAAAACATGTTCTGTCTTCCCCATGACATGGAAGCAGAATCAATAATCAAGTTTGTGAAAAAAAATCATTATTCAAGAATTCCCGTTTTCAAAGAAAATATTAATAATATCACAGGAATCCTTTATGCAAAGGATCTGTTAAAAGTTGTAACTAAAAAATATATAGGTAAAGCTGAACTTCTGCCGGATATATGCAGGAGACCATACTTCATACAGGAGAATAAAAAAATTGATGAGGTCTTTTACTCCATGAAGCAACAACGCACACATATAGCCATCTGTTTAACTGAACAAGGAAAGGTTTCCGGACTCATCACATTAGAAGATCTTCTGGAAGAGCTTTTTGGTGAAATATATGACGAACAGGATATAGTAGATATACCATGACTATCTTGAATATTATTATAATAGTTTTATGTATATTTATGCAGGGCTTCTTTTCAGGTTCTGAGCTGATACTGATATCTTCAAATAAGCTCAAGCTCAGGAGAAAGGCCGCCAAAGGCTCCAGGGGAGCCAGGCTGGCATTGGAAATGATTAATAATCCACGCTGGTTTCTGGCAACAACCAGCACAGGAACAAATATGTTCGTAATAACTGCTTCCGTTGTTGCGGCAGTGTTGTTTGAGAGCCTTTTCGGAAAACATGGAGAGCTATTGACAATTGTTGTCATCTCTCCTTTCTTATTGACGTTTGGAGAAATCATTCCAAGAACAATATTTCAGCAGAATGCAACCAGAATTGCACCAAAAATTTCACATTTACTTTTTTTTGCATCACGCATTATTTCACCAATTACTTACCTTTTTTTCTGGGCAAGCGAACGCTTTTACAGGCGTATCGGAAAAGAAAACATCAAAAAGCTTCCATATATAACTAAAGAAGAACTTTCAATGCTGCTAAGTATTCCAGGCGAAGGAAGTGATTTAAAAAGAAAAGAAAAAAAACTTATTCACAGGGTTTTTCATCTTTCAGAATCTAAAGTTTCAGATATCATGGTTCCTCTTGTAAATGTGACCGCAATAACAAAAACAGCAGATGTAAGTGATGCAACAAAAATTCTCAGCAGAACCGGATATTCAAGGCTGCCTGTTTTTAAAAACCGGATAGACAACCTTACAGGTATTATACATTTTTTTGACCTTCTCCATGCACATGACAGCAATGCAAAAATTGAACAATTTATAAGAAAAGTACCTATTGTACCTGAGCTTAAAAGGGTTGACGATCTTCTTATTTCTTTTCAAAAATCGCATAATTCAATTGCCATTGTTGTTGACGAATATGGCGGCTCAGTAGGAATTATTACCATCGAAGATATACTCGAAGAAGTGGTCGGTGAGATCTATGATGAATATGATAGAGAAATAAGCAAAATTATAAAGCTTAATGACAATAAATTCCTAATTAATGCAAGGATGGAAATAGAAGATATAAACGAACAACTGAAAATAAATCTGCCAAAAGAAGACTATGAAACCATTGGAGGGTTTCTGCTTAAGCACATGGGAAAAATTCCTCAAAAAGGTGATAAATTCATATATAAGAACATTAAATTTACTATAATGCTGTCTAGTAAAAAATCCATCCATGAAATAATTATAGAGCAGAGGTCGGGGATCGGGGATCGAGGATCCGGGGGGGCATTATGAAACCTTTTTCATTATACAGGGAAAAACTATGGGTGCAGGTAATGATCCCTGTCTCAGCGGTTGTTGCTATTGTTATAGCAGAAAAATTGCTTTCTATGTTGAGGGTCTGGTTGTATTAGGGGATAAAGCAGTCAGGCAAAAGGTAATCCCTGTATTAAAATGAAGGAGTAACAGCATGAACAAAGCAGAAAAAATAAGAATACTTCTTGTGGATGACAAACCTGGAAACTTACTGGCCATCGAGAACATCCTGGAAAACCCCAATCTTGATATTATCAAGGCGAGTTCAGGAAATGAAGCCATAGGATTAATGCTTGAACATGAGCTTGCCCTTGTTCTTCTTGATGTTCAGATGCCTGAAATGGATGGTTTTGAAACTGCTGAAATGATGAGAGGAAATGAAAGAACCAAACAAATCCCGATTATATTTGTAACCGCTATAAGCTTTGAACAAAAATACGTATTCAATGGTTACGAGTCAGGAGCTGTCGATTATCTCTTTAAGCCCTTTGATCCATATATTTTAAAAAGTAAAGTAAAAATTTTTATTGAATTATACAAACAAAAAAAAGTTCTTAAAAATACCACGAATAATCTAAAAAAGACTGTTGAAGAATTAAAAAAGGCAAATCAGAAAATTCTTGAGCAGCAAAAATCTGTGATAGAAAAAGAGCAACTTAAGGTATTGCTTCAGATGGCCGGTGCCACAGCACATGAGTTAAATCAGCCGCTCATGACTCTTTTAGGATATATTGATTTGATGAAAATATACAAAGATGACAACAAAAAATTAATTGGGCATACAGATAAAATCAAAGAATCCGGCTTGAAGATAGCAGATATTGTGAGAAAAATTCAGAATATACGCAATTACGAAACCAAACCATATCTTGGAAAATCGCTCAATTTAGGTATTATTAAGATTAAAGATTGAATTTACTACTTTACCCGTTCCACATATTCACCGGTTCTGGTATCGATTTTAACAAGTTCACCCTTATCAACAAAAGGTGGCACTTGAACTACATAATCGGTCTCAAGTGTTGCAGGTTTTGTGCTGCCTGCGGCTGTGTTACCCTTAACCCAGGGATCAGTTTCGACAATCCTGAGATTGACAAAATTCGGCAATAAAATTCCTATTGCTCTGCCGTCAAAAAAAAGAACATTACATACCGTATTTTCCTTTAAAAATTTAAGGAACTCACCGACCTGGTCTTCAGAGAGAAATTCCTGGTCATAAGTTGATGTGTTCATAAAGCAGTAATTGTTACCGTCTGAATATAAATATTCCATCTCCTGCTCTTCCAGGTTTGCCTCTTTGAATTTTTCACTGGATCTAAATGTCTGATCAACTATAACGCCTGAAAGCATATTTTTTAGCTTGCATTTGTAAAGAGCCTTGCCTTTTCCGGGTTTAACAAAGTTAAACTGCACAATAATATATGGTTCGCCATTAATCTCAATTTTAAGACCTTTTCTCAGGTCACCGCTTTCATACATGTATTAAAATTCCTCCTTGATATAGGCTTTCAGATAATTAATTTCACTGTGTTATCAGTCGTCGACGTATAACTAATACGCCTTCCTCCTTCTTCTGGCCTTGTGAAATTAATTATCTGAAAGCCTATATATTTGTCGAGTTGTTGACTACTCAATAACTATTTTTTCAGCTCTGCGCGTTTCTTCAACAAACTGCTTTAC
>QMMZ01000197.1 GCA_003647525.1 Deltaproteobacteria bacterium
ATCATCTCAAAAACGCACACTTTATTTTTTTAGATATAGAAAAGATTTTAAAGCAAAAAATGGTGCCGGTGGTCAAGGCAAACGCAAGGCAGGCAAACATGGCGATGACCTTGTTATAGAAATTCCTCCAGGAACCGTGATTAGCGACACCGATACCTGGCAAGTAATCAAAGATCTTACAAAACCCGGTGAAAAATATATAATAGCAAAAGGCGGCAGAGGAGGACGGGGTAACGCTCGTTTTAAAACATCAACAAACCGTGCGCCTCGTTTTGCTCAGCCAGGCGAATCAGGTGAAATATTAAAACTTAAACTCGATCTCAAACTTCTTGCCGATGTTGGTATAATAGGTCTCCCCAATGCCGGTAAATCCACCCTTATCAGCGCAATTTCTTCAGCACATCCCAAAACAGGAAGTTATCCCTTTACAACTCTTGTACCAAATCTCGGCGTTGTTAAAACAGACTGGGGAGAGCCCTTTGTAGTGGCGGATATACCAGGTTTAATTGAAGGTGCACATAAGGGCGCCGGGCTTGGTATAAGATTTCTGCGCCACATAGAAAGAACACGCATTCTTATTCATTTGATAGATTCGTCATCAATTGATCCGGCAGACCCGCTTAAGTCATATAAAACTGTAAATAAAGAACTGGAAATGTACAATAAGGAGCTTGCAAAAAAAAATCAAATAGTTGTTCTTAACAAGATTGATATGCCTGAAGCTAAAAAGGCTGTTGATATTTTTCAGGCCTTTGCCAAGGATATCAAAATCATATTAATTTCGGCGTTAACCGGAGAAGGAATTGATAATTTAAAATCAAAAATTGTTCAATCCCTGGATAAATTAGACAAATTAGATGAATGATAAAAGAAAAATATGTTTTGAAGACGCAAAACGCATAGTTGTAAAGGTAGGCAGCGGTGTTCTTACAGAAGATAATGGATTAAATTTAAAGGTTCTTAGATCAATCAGCAGACAGATTTGCCAACTTGCCGACAGAGGATTAGAGATAATTTTGGTATCATCCGGCGCAATGGCTTCAGGTATAAAAAAAATAGGACTTTCTAAAAGGCCGGATGAAATCCCAAAAAGACAGGCCGTTGCAGCCGTTGGTCAGGCTGGACTAATCATGGAATACGAAAAGTCTTTTGCACGATATAATAAAAAGGTTGCACAGATACTTCTAACAGGTGACGATCTCGTGAATCGAAAGAGATATTTAAATGCGCGTAATACTCTTTGTACTCTGCTGTCATGGCAGGTTATTCCAATCATAAATGAAAACGATACAGTTGTGGTTGAAGAGATAAAGTTTGGGGATAATGATAACCTTTCCGCAATGATAACCTTGCTCATGGATGCAGATATTCTTGTTAATCTTACTGATATTGATGGTCTTTACACCAGAGATCCGCGTAAGGATCAGAATGCTGAACTTATTTCAATAGTTGCCACAATTAAAAAAGATATTGAAAAATATGCAAGCGATATTTCGGGTCCTCTGGGAACCGGCGGTATGCTCAGCAAGATAAAAGCAGCAAAAAAGGTTACTGCCGCAGGCATACCTATGTTAATAGCCGGGGGTGAAAAGCGTGATATTCTGATAAAGCTCTTTTCCGGTGAAGAGCACGGCACTTTTTTTATTCCAAAAAAAGAAAAGCTGGCAAACCGTAAATGCTGGATAGCTTTTACATTAAAGCCTAAAGGAACTATCATGATTGATGATGGAGCTGCGACTGCTATCCTTAAAAGCGGCAAGAGCCTTCTTCCAAGCGGTATAGTAAGAGTAGATGGGGAATTTAGCGTGGGTGCAGCAGTTGAATTCAGAAGAAAAAGCAATGATGAGATTTTGGGTACAGGCCTTGTAAATTACCGTGCTTCCGATATACGTAAGATAATGGGGCTCAAGTCCGGCAAGATAAAAAAATATCTCGGGCATAAGTCCTACGATGAAGTCATACATAGAGATAATCTGGCGATAACGTGTGATGTAAAACCTGTGTAAAATCGTTTACGGTTGTCAGTTTACAGTTAACAGTTGATCAAAACATAAAACAACATATGAAGTTAAGGTTTTCGGAAAGAACCGTGAACCGTGAACCGTGAACTGTAAACCGTTCAAGGAGGAATCAGATGTCTGTTGAGTCAACAATTGTTGAGATGGCAAAGGCAGCCAGAGCAGCTTCCATTGAAATGGCAAGATGCCCTTCGGATAAAAAAAATGAAGCGCTTATAAGGATAGCTGATAATGTTGAGAAAGAGGCACCCTATATCCAGGAGGAAAATAAAAAGGATTTTTTGCGTGCCAGGGAAATGGGGCTTTCCAATGCAATGATTGATCGGCTCACTGTAAAGGATTCAACAATTAAATCCATGGCAGATGGGCTCAGAGAGGTTGTCCGGATTCCGGACCCTGTGGGCTCGATGAGTAATACATGGCTTAGGCCCAACGGGTTAGAAGTGTCACGTATGCGCATACCTCTCGGTGTTATTGGCATTATCTATGAGTCAAGACCAAATGTTACTGTAGATGCCGCCGGTCTTTGCTTGAAAGCTGGAAATGCAGTGATACTTCGTGGAGGTTCTGAAGCTCTTCATTCGAATCAGGCGCTATCTGCTATAATAAGTAATGCCCTTAAAGAATCCGGACTTCCTGAGGGAGCAGCGCAAGTTGTTCCCATAAGGGACAGAGATGCTATTAATGTTCTTTTGAAACAGGAAGAATTTATTGATCTTATTATTCCTCGAGGCGGTGAAGGCCTGATACGTTTTGTGGTAGAGAACTCGAAAATACCGGTCTTAAAACACTACAAGGGCGTATGCCATGTATATGTTGATGAAGGGGCGGATCTTGCAATGGCTGATGATATTTGTTTTAATGCAAAAGTTCAGCGTCCGGGTGTTTGCAATGCCATGGAAACAATGCTTGTCCACAAATCCGTATCTGAAAATTTTTTACCGGCCATGGGAAAACGTTTTGTTGAAGCAGGTGTAGAAATAAGGGGCTGCCCTGAAACATGTAGAATCTTGCCAGAGGCGGCAAATGCCGTGGAAGATGACTGGCCAGCGGAATTCCTTGATCTTGTTCTTGCAGTGAAAGTTGTGGAAGATATGAAAGAAGCTGTTACGCACATCGCAAGATATGGATCAAGCCATACAGATGTAATCGTAACTTCGGATTATAACAGGGCAAGGCGTTTTGTACGTGAAGTGGATTCATCAGTTGTTATTGTCAATGCTTCTACTCGTTTTAATGACGGGGGGCAGCTTGGACTTGGAGCGGAAATAGGTATAAGCACTTCAAAACTTCATGCCTTTGGGCCTATGGGTGTTAATGAATTAACAACAACCAAGTTTGTTGTTTTTGGAGAGGGACAGATAAGAATTTAAAGAACGGTTTGCGGTTTACGGTTTACGGTTCACGGTTTACGGTTGATCAAAATATAAAGTAACTACTCAGGCGTTTAGGCTGAAGGTAGAAGGCTTTTAGGGAAAAGACTCCCGGAGGCCAATGTGTTATTAAGGCTACCAACTTAAGGTGGAACATTGAACTGCAAACCGACAACCGTGAAGTGTGAACCGACAACCGTAAACCGTTACTGAAAGGTCTGTTTTTTGGAACATATAGGGCTGTTCGGAGGGACTTTTAATCCAATTCACGTAGGGCATCTTAGAGCTATTCAGGAGGTGCAAAATCGTTTTGTCCTGGATAAATGCTATCTGATTCCAGCAGCTCTTCCTCCACACAAGGAGCCGGGTGATGTGGTCGATGCAAAATATCGCTTTGAGATGATTCGGCTCGCTGTCTCAGAATATCCTGAACTTTTAAAGTCAGTTATTATTTCCGATGTTGAGATTAAGCGTTCAGGCCCATCATATACCATTGATACCGTTAACCACTTTAAATCCATTCTGCCGGATTATTCCAGACTTTATTTTATTCTTGGTATTGACGCGTTTCTTGAAATAGATACCTGGAAATCTTTTTTAGATCTTTTTTATCTTACATCTTTTATTGTTATGACACGGCAGAGAGGTATAGATACCGAAGAAGCGTTGAAATGGAAAGTTCTTGAAGATTATATTAAGGAAAAAATATCCAGCACCTATAGATTTTCCATTTCCCGATCATGTTTTGTCCATGAAAAAAAACAGACAATTTTTTATGTGGATATAAATTCACCTGATATATCATCAACTAAAATTCGTGATCTTATTAAGAAAGGCATGCCGATTAATTCCCTGGTTCCTAAGAAGGTGGATGACTTTATTATCAACAAAGGACTTTATATATGATTTATGAACACGATCCCTCTCTTGACGTATACGTTAAATCAGCTTTGGAAAAAAAAGTTATAGGACTGGTTGTTCTGGATGTTCGGGGGCTGACTTCTATTGCAGATTATTTTATAATTTGCAGCGGGCTTTCTAATCGCCAGGTTAGAGCGGTTGCTGAATCTATTCAGGTAGATCTGAAAAAGAAAGGAATAAAGCCGCTTAGCGTTGAGGGTCAAAAAGAAGGGCACTGGGTTATTATGGATTACGGTCATGTTATTATCCATATTTTTTATGAACCGGTGCGTACCTTATATGATCTCGAAAGCCTCTGGATAGATGCGAAAAGGATTGCTAACCATAATGAATAATACAAAATTTTGCATGCTGATTATCCTGGATGGATGGGGAATTAGTTCTAATAGGAAAGGCAATGCTGTCAAGCTGGCCAAAACTCCTTATCTTGACAGACTTAAGAAAAAATATCCCCACACCAGCCTTTTATGTTCCGGAGAAGCTGTAGGCCTTCCAGAAGGAATTATGGGAAATTCCGAGGTCGGGCATCTTAATATCGGAGCCGGAAGGGTAGTATATCAGTATCTTTTAAGAATAGATAAATCAATAAGATGCGGAGAGTTTTTTGAAAATAATGTTTTAAAGTCTGTAATATCAAAAGTTAAAGCAAATGATTCTGCATTACATTTGATGGGACTTATTTCAGATGGCGGCGTTCACAGTCATTTCAGTCACTTGCTGGCTTTGCTGAACATGGCAAAAAAAGAAGAGCTTAAACATGTTTACATTCATGCTATCCTTGATGGCCGGGATACCCCACCTGACAGTGGGGCTGATTACATAAAAAGTTTGCAGAAT
>QMMZ01000198.1 GCA_003647525.1 Deltaproteobacteria bacterium
CCTCCATTTGAGCTATAGACTTTCAGATAAATAATTTCACTGTGTTATCAGTCGTCGACGTATAACTAATACGCCTTCCTCCTTCTGGCCTTGTGAAATTAATTATCTGAAAGTCTATATATTGACGTTACAAATTGTCAACCTTCATAGTTGTTCATCATATCGCAGACCCTTCGTATATCGATATTAACCGGACATAATCGAATACAGCGCCCGCATCCGACACATTGTATCCCATCACCGTATTTGTCCACATAATATTTAAGTTTGTGCATGAAACGCTGACGAACTCTTTGCATCTTGGTGTTTCTCGGATTGTATCCAGTGCCGTGGATTGTAAACAAAGGATACATGCAGCTATCCCAGTTGCGCATACGTAAGCCTGAGTTTCTGCTGACTTCATCCTGTATGTCGAAACACCAGCATGTTGGGCAGCTATAGGTACATGTTCCGCAGTTTATGCATGCAAAAGCTATATCGTCCCAAAACGGTGCGGCATATAGATTGGTCGTTGATTTGTTTTTAAGCTGATCAGTTGAGACAAAAGAAGCTATCTTTTCTTCCGCCTTTATTTTCATGTTTTTGATTATTTTTTCTGCGTCAGTGGGGTCGGCTTCGGTTTCCCATCCTGCAGATTTTATAAAGTTTTCACCTCTTGGGGTTAAAATTTTTGCAATAAAGTTTTCCCCTTTATCAACGAGGAGCAGATCAAGTCCGTCTTCGTGAAAAGGCCCACAACCAGCACTTGTACAGAAGCATGTGCTGCTGCATGGACTACTGCACGCCAGCCCTATAAATATTGTTGCCTCATAGGCGCGCAACCAATAAGGATCTTTATATTCAGGTGTGTCAAAGTTACGTTTAACAAGCAAAAAAGATGCTGCATCACAAGGCCTTATTCCTATTAAGGCCCGCGGTGAATAATCTTTATTTATTTCTTTTAATATATGATGATCTTTTTTGTTTTCATCTAACGAATATTCAAACATTGTCTCAGACTGGGGAAAAGCAATGGATTTTGGTGAAAGAAGTGTATTAAGATAATTAAGGTCAGGGAGTTCGCCTTTACCGAGTTCTTTAAAAATATGATGTTTATTATTCTTTACAGGGCCAAATAATCTATAATTTCCATATAAATTTTTAAGTCCATTAGCCCAATTTTTTTTGTCAATATTTATATACTTCATAGAATTTGCCTTTTATTTAGTGCCTGAACGAAAACTGCTAATTTCCCCAATTTCTGCATCAGGCTTAAATTTTAATCCTCAAAATACTCCATGTATTCCTGCGGTTAAAATTTGCGCCTTCCTTGAACTTGAAAAAATTTTCTAGTTTTCGTTCGGGCACTATTTAATAAAATCTTCCGGATCATTTGGCCTGTATGTATCAAGTGGCGGCCGTTCATCTAAGGACAGACCCGCCTCCCAGCCATAAAGTTCAAGGCAGTCCTTTTCCAGTTTTTTTGTGAATGTCCTTACTTTTATTCCCATTGGACATGCGCGCTCACAAGCGCCGCAGTCAGTACATCTGCCTGCGCAGTGGTATGCTCTTAAGAAGTGAAATGTCCTTGTATCAACAGGGTTTGTGCTTTTACCTACCCACTGCGGCCTTGATTCGTCCACAAAGCATGTGGGACAGTAGCAAAGAGGGCATGCATCCCTGCAAGCATAACAGCGAATGCAGGGAGACAGGAGATCTTCAAAATATTTCCATTTATCTTCAGTCGCCATGGCTTCGATTTTGCGCACATCCTCATATCTATCTATATCTTTTTGTTCATCTAAAAGATCGGCAGCAAGCTCGTCATAAATAACTGGATTCCTGTGTATGCATATTTTACAGTTTTCCTGCAACACATCATTTTTATTTAAGGTTTTCTCAAAACCTTCTCCTTTTACAATTATATTTTCTTCGTGTTCCGAGACTTCATTTATTTCATTTTCAAACATGGAAGTTATTTTATTTTTATCAATCATTCCTTTGCACGGCACACCGATTATAAGAAGTTGCTCCCTTTTTATCTTGTTTTCTATTATATGGGTTACAATATTCCTTGAATCGCAGCCCTTGGCAATTATACCTATTTTTTCTTTTCTGCCGGTAAGGTAGTTTGCCAGATTTATCCCGCAGTTACTGTCCCATACAAGTTCTTTTACATCTTCCGGTGTTTTCACAAAACATGGCTCATTCATCATGGGAACGGTTCCCTTGCGGAAGCCGATAACCATTTCAACTTTTTCTTCTTTTAAGAGTCTTGCCGATATTTCTTTAATTTTTGCTGTGTATTCTGGCATATTAATCAACCTTATAAAACGGTTTACGGTTTACGGTTTTTTCGACCTGTGCGGTTAGCTTTTAGCCATTAGCTGTTAGCTTTTGGATAAAACTGTCCAACATCCTCTTTACTTAATTGACCTGTTGATTAAGTTCTCTAAAATCTCTCATTTTCACTTCTTTTCAATGCTAACGGCTAACCGCTAATGGCTAACCGCACAGGTTGGGTTTTTTCAATGAACTATGCAATGACTGAAGCATTTTAACCGTGAACCGTTAACTGTCAACTGTAAACACTTTTTTTATCCCATGTTTCCTCGGACCCAGTGCCTTTACTGCCGAGGTGACTTCATTAACTACACTTGCAAACTTTGTGGATTCAGCAGAGGATATCCATGAAAAATGGAGACGGCCCGGCTCAACTCCCATATATTCTATAAAATTTTTAAAAAGAGCAAACTTCCGGCGGGCATAATAATTACCTTCCAGATAATGGCAGTCTCCTGGATGACATCCTGATACCCAGACCCCGTCCGCACCTTTCATGAATGCAGCCAGAATAAACTTTGGACTCATCCTGCCGGTGCATGGAATCCTTATTAATCTGACATTGGGTGGATACTGCATACGGCTGACACCTGCGAGGTCAGCGGCTCCATAGGTGCACCAATTGCACAAGAAGCCGACTATTCTGGGTTCCCAATCTTCCATTATTATTTTCTCCTTAGCTGCGAACTAACAATTGAGGTAAGCTGACGCAAAAGGGGCGGGGTGGTGCAGTTCGATTTTATGATGAACCCCGCGCGGGAAACGATCTTCCGAAAAATCGCCGAACCTTTTACGGTCAGCTTAACCGACGACTGGTTATGCCATTGCTTGGCTAAAGCTTACTATCTCAACGTCAATGTGTGCTTTTATGGTATGTTTTTTAGAAAGATAATCATCAATTGCATCAAGTGTTTTTGCATGAAAATATCTTTCTCCGCATTCAGTGCATACTTCTGCATTAACGTCTTCGACAATGTATAGCTTTTTGTTGAGCCAATGTTGACGCTTTACACTTTTTTTCTTTGTTTCTCCCCCACAGAATTCACATAACATAAGTTCACCTATAAAGCGTATACAGTTATGATTACAAGATTTGTATTTTCTCGAAATCGGCACAATACATGAATTAGCCTTCCGTTCATTGCTGGGCCTTCTATACGATACCTCGTTCCACGAATATCCCGGGTCATCTTTTTTTTATCCACCCTTTCAAAATGGCATTTTCTACATTTTTACGGTCTAGACCATCGTTGAGCATTTCTTCTTCAGCATGGGAGGAAAGATAATAATTCCGATCAATTATTCCCTGTCGAATTTTATGTAAGTTTGCCATTATTATAGATTTTCTGGTTGTAACGGATTTAGGGGAACAACTCCAAGTTATTGAATTTATTGATTCACACTAGGCCGATTGCATTTTATACAAGGGCCATTGTATTTGCATGTCTAATCGCCCTGTTTGCTTGATATATGTCGCTATATCATGAACTTGAGAATGGAAACGCTGAGAAAACATATCAAGCCTAAAAATTTATGAAAACAATGGCCTCCCCTAAATCCGTTATAATCAGAAATATCTACTGTTGGATACGCAGTTAATACTTAAATGCGCTAAAGGAACCTGTCAATCGGGACGTCAAATAACTGAGATAATTTTTTGGCAACATCTTTACTGATGCTTCGTTTATTACGTTCCATGTCAGATATTTTCTGTCGAGTAAATTTGCCGAGCTTCTGACCTAAGTCTGCTTGCGTCAGCCCAAAATTTTCCCGATAAATTTTTAAAGTATCTCCAGGAGTTGCCGCTTCGCTAACATATTTGTACCAGTTTGTATCAAAGATATTCAGGAGTTCTTCGTCATTTTCTACCACCTCAACGTCTTGTCCGAATTCTCGTTCAAGATATTCCAAGACTCCAGAAGGGATATCTCCTTTTACCTTGAATAGAGTCGTATTAGTACGGGGCTTTCTCACGACTGCCAACATAATACACCTCCAGCAAGCGACCCAAGACGTACCCAAGTGGCAATGGTATTCGGTCTGACTGAGTTTGCTGTAGTTTTGCCATGTTCGTTGTTCAAGGCTAAAAATCTCCCAAACGACTTAACATCTTGTAATTATATTAATTAGCGCACCAAAGGCGTAGAGGATTCAGGAAATGCTACCATTTTATAAAATATCAATACACAAGAGGGCAAACTCCAAGTAACTTTGGCTTATCAATTAACACGCTGAAGGCGTACCACCAATTTTCAATTTTCAATAGTCAGTTTTCAATTGTACCCATACCGGAAGTTTTCTTAACCCTTTTGTCACGTTCCCTTTTAGAACAACACCGTATTTCATGATAATATTATTATGTACCCCAAATAAGGGTACAAGTCAAGGTGATTATCACTTTGCCTAATAAATATTTCCTTGATCTTGGTTTATTCCTACCCGGAAGTTAATCTGCCTGATCAGCCGAATCGCCGTATACGGATCCGTACGTACGGTGGTGGGGGAGGGACGCTCAGCGATGGGCGTTCCTATCCCGATAGGCCTTTGTGCCGTTCGAGTTTTATCCTGTCACGATTTGAAACGCCAAGGCAACGCCCTTTTTCTAAAAGCTTCAAACATAAAGAGCGTATCGTCTCCAGTTCATGGAAAAACTCGCGCTGTGCCTCCTCCGCTGGCAAACAATCAAAAAGGTCTGGCAACTGTACCCCATGACTCATGATTGCATTGGCCTGTTTGCTTCTGAGATGTTTTCGTACATAGAGACAATTGTCAGCATGGTAAAAGCGTTGAATAGACTCTGTGGCAC
>QMMZ01000199.1 GCA_003647525.1 Deltaproteobacteria bacterium
ACACTTTTTTTATGCATTAATGACTCAATAAATCTTTATATAAAATGGCAGAATACCTTAACTTTAGGCACTTTAATATACTTTAGCTCACTTTAGGCACTTATGTTCGCACCGAAGGTGCGCCAAGTTCACGTTATAGGTAATAGAGAGGAGGTATGTAATGCCGGATGTAGATGAAATAAAAGAGGCGAAAAAGTTTCATACAGATGTTTCTTATAAAACAGAGGGATTTTTTCTTAAAGGCTCAAACTCTCTTGACTGGGGTATGAAAAACCGGCTTGCCCGGATTTTTAATCCAAAATCCGGCCGTACTGTAATGCTGGCCATTGACCATGGATATTTTCAGGGCCCGACTACTGGTCTGGAAAGAATTGATATCAATATTCTTCCTCTTGCCCCTTACGCCGACACACTCATGCTTACACGTGGGATTCTGAGAAGCATTGTGTCTCCTTCATTTACAAAGTCAATTGTTCTAAGGGTTTCAGGCGGAACCAGTATTTTGAAAGAACTATCCAATGAGGCAATTGCTGTTAGCATCGAAGAATCAATACGTCTTAATGCCTGTGCAATGGCTGTCCAGGTATTCATAGGCGGTGAGTATGAAAAAGAGTCAATTATCAATATGACCCGTATGGTTGATATGGGGACGCGCTATGGGATTCCCACGCTGGCAGTTACTGCTGTTGGCAGGGATATGAACCGTGATGTCCGCTATTTCAGGCTTGCAACAAGAATTTGTGCCGAACTTGGCGCACATTACATTAAAACATATTATATTGAAGATGGTTTTGAAACAGTTACATCTTCCTGCCCTGTCCCAATTGTTATGGCTGGTGGCAAGAAGATTCCTGAGCTGGATGCCCTTACAATGGCTTACAGGGCAGTTCAGGAAGGAGCCAGCGGAGTGGATATGGGAAGAAATATATTTCAGTCCGAGTCACCAATCGCAATGATACAGGCTGTTGGAGCCGTAGTCCACGATAATGAGACGCCGGAAAAGGCCTTTGAGCTTTATAATACATTAAAAAATCAATCTTAGGGCTCGCTAAAAAATAACTTGGTAGAATTTACGGGCATCCTTCACGACAAGTCAAAAGTAGTTTACACTTTGTTGATCTTGTATTTTGGCAGTGAAAATAGAAAATAGAAATTGGAAAAAATACAAAGATGTAGATGCGTTACCTAATTTCAAATTTCCAGTTTCGACATCGGCATTCAATTCGATAATACACGCTTTTTCGAAAAAAGTGTAAACTGGTGAATGAAGAATGCCAATTTACGCCCAAATTTGCTGTAGATTTAATTGATTTGATTGAGCAAAACCGCAGGAATAGCGTGCTATTTCGAGGCCTTTGCGAATGAAAATCAATTAAGCCACTATCCTTTTTCTTTCCGATTCTGTAAGCGTCTACAACACTAAAAATCCGGCAGAGAATTATCAATAACAGGACGAGATTGAATATTAGGCCGTCATAGTCAAAATCGTTTTAAATTTGTCTTGACAACTTTACTAATTTGATTGTATAGTATTAAATATGACGTAACAGTTTAACCTTTTAAAAAGACTCTGACAGGATAAACAAGATTTTATTTAAAACACTAAAGTCGCAACATATGCTAAATTCAAAGTCACCTATACCATTATATCATCAATTAGCTGATATAATTCTTGCAAAAATAAGTTCCGGAGAATATCCGCCCGGCTCAAGGATTCCCTCTGAAAACAGGCTTGCAGCCACTTATGGTATCGGTCGGCCCACCGCCAGGCAGGCCACGGATCTGCTGGTTCGTAAACGCATGCTTGTAAGAAAAAGGGGCTCTGGAACTTTTGTGGGAGAAAAACAGAAAGAGGTTGACCTTTTTTCTCTTGCAGGAACGATTTCGTCTTTTCACAGGAAGGGGATATCGATAACAACGCAGATCATAGAAGATATCCGTATGGAGATTGTTGAAAATGACTCTGAGAATCCTTTTTCAGGCCAGCAGGTTTATTTCTTTTCAAGACTCAGCAGCGTTGAACATATGCCGGTTCTAATAGAGGATATTTATCTGCATGCGAGTTTATTTTCAGGTATAGAGCGATTTAATCTTCAGGGCCGGTCCCTTTCACAGATAGTCGAGGCGCAATATTATATGCGTCCGACAGGCGGGAAACAGAACTTTAGAATCGGGTTTTTAACCGGGGAAAAAGCAAAAAGTCTGGATATCTCTTCAGATATACCCATACTTGCGGTAAAACGGTTTCTACACTTTGAGCAGGCAAAAAATGCAATATATTCGGAACTTTTTTGTCGAACTGACCGGTTTGTATTTTCACAGAGACTATTTGAAAACTAGGGAATTGAAGCGAATTCATCAGTTTTTAAACAGGCCCTCAGACAATAGGAGGAATATCAGATGATTGAACGAGGCTACTATGAAGGGTTTGGGGGCGCTTATCTCCCCGAGATTCTTGTTGCAACCTTTGATGATCTTGAGGATAAGTTTATTAAAGCAAAAAACGACCCTTCATTCTGGAAGGAATATACTGATATTATGTCAACATATTCCTGCAGGCCGACTCCTGTTACTTTTGCCGAAAACCTTACAAATCACTTTAATGGCGCACGTATCTATATAAAGCGTGAGGATCTGAATCATACAGGTGCTCATAAGGCAAATAATGTTATGGGGCAGGGGCTTCTGGTAAAGAGAATGGGAAAGACCAGGGTTATTGCGGAGACTGGTGCGGGACAGCATGGCGTGGCAACTGCAACAATGGCTGCAAAATTTGGATTTAAATGCACCATATATATGGGAGAAGTTGATGTTCAGCGGCAGCGTCCCAATGTTTTCTGGATGGATAGACTTGGCGCCGAAGTGATACCGGTTCGAGAAGGAACCAGGATATTGAAGGATGCCATAAATGAAGCTTTCCGCGACTGGGTAAGCAATATGGATACAACTCACTATGTTCTGGGCACTGCCTGCGGGCCGCATCCCTTTCCTGAGATGGTTTCTTATTTTCAGTCAATTATTGGAAAGGAAGCGCGAAAACAGATATTAGAAAAAGAGGGCAGACTCCCCTCCCGCATTTATGCCTGTGTGGGAGGCGGCTCCAATGCATTGGGTATATTCAAAGGGTTTTTGAATGATCCTGCAGAGCTGGTAGGTATTGAAGCCGGAGGGCGCGGGCTTGATTCCGGCTTGCACGCAGCCAGGCTCTCCTCTAAAGATGCGAGCATAGGAGTTGCCCAGGGATATAAGACATATTTTCTTCAGGACAGCGATGGACAGATGAAAGAGACCCATAGTGTAGCAGCGGGCCTGGATTATGTGGGAGTTTCGCCCATTTTGGCATATCTTAAGGAATCAGGCAGGGTAAGATTTGAATCAGCTACTGACCGTGAAGTGGTTGATGCAATGTCTTTGACTATTAAAAAGGAAGGGCTGATACCTGCCCTGGAGTCAGCCCATGCTTTTGTTCAGGCATTCAAGGAAGCGCCAAAGCTGTCCAAAGAGGATATTATACTGATCAACCAGTCCGGAAGAGGAGACAAGGACATATTTACGGTTGCAGATGCCTTTGATGACCCGGGATGGAAGGAGTTTATCAAGAAAAAAGCGGAGGAGTATAATGCTTGAGTCATACCTTAAAAGCCGGCTTATAGAAAAAAAAATACTGCTGATGACCCATATTGTTCTCGGATACCCCTCATTTGAGAAGTGTTTTAAAATAATAGAGACAATGGTTGACGCGGGTGTTGATTTGATGGAGCTGCAGATACCTTTTTCCGAACCCATTGCAGACGGCCCTGTAATACTTCATGCAAATCAGAAATCCCTGGCAGAGGGCAGTACAGTGGAGAAATGTCTGGATTTTGCCCAAAATGTGACACAATCATTTGATATCCCATTTCTTTTTATGAGCTATTATAATATACTTTTTAAATACGGGATTGATAGATTTGCTGTTGCAATGGCCGAAAGAAATATGAAAGGCGCCATTGTACCGGATCTTCCACCGGAAGAGGGGCAGGATTATCTTAATGCAATGGAAAAATATAATCTTGATCCTATCTTTATTTTTTCTCCTACAACTCCGGATGAACGCATGAATTACCTTGCATCTTTTGGACGGGGTTTTATTTACTGCGTGGCAAGAAAAGGAGTAACAGGCTTGGATACAAACTTTTCCGGGCAGCTAAATAAATATCTTGAAAGATGCCGCATGGCAACTGATCTTCCGTTAGCTCTTGGTTTTGGAGTAAAAGATAAAAATGACATAGACTTTTTAAAAGGAAAAACAGATATTGCGGTAATTGGCACCCAGACCATAAGGCTGGTTGAAAAAGAGGGAGTCGGAGCTGTTGGTGAATTTATAGGGAGCCTCAGGTAATGGAAAAGATTGGTATAGCTTTAGGCGCTGGTGGCGCCAGAGGATTGGCTCATATTTTGATGCTGGAAACCTTAGACGAGCTGGGACTTAAGCCGGCCTACGTCAGTGGTACCAGCGTTGGTGCAATTGCAGGTGTGCTTTACTGTTCGGGTATGACAGGCAAAGAATTGCGGGAATCATTCAGTGAGCTAACAGTTTCAGAGCGCAATGGTTTAAAAAATATCTTTAACTTTAAATGGCTCGATTTCATTGCGCCGCAGTTTGAGCGGACTGGTTTACTAAAGACTGAAAATTTTATCGAATTTTTGTTTAAATTAATTACTGCACGAACCTTTGATGAGCTTGATATTCCTTTGTTCGTTGTAACGTCAAATTTTTGGACACGTGAAGAGGTGGTCTTTAAAAGCGGTGACCTGGTTTCCGCTATACAGGCCAGTATATCTTTGCCCGGAATCTTTGCACCGGTATTGATAGATGGCAAGATCTTAATAGATGGCGGAGCTGTAAATCCCGTGCCTTTTGATATATTACCAAACGATTGTGATCTAACGATTGCGATCGATGTTATTGGGCACAGGACAGCAGGCCAGGATCTCATGCCTTCCCTGACAGAGGCTGTTTTTAACACTTTTCAAATAATGGAGAAAAGTATAACCAGGCAGAAACTGCGTGTTGTCTGCCCTGATATCTATATAGAGCCTTATATTTCGGATGTTCGTGTTCTGGAATTTCACAAGGC
>QMMZ01000200.1 GCA_003647525.1 Deltaproteobacteria bacterium
AAATTACGCTCTACACTATCAAACTCCATCCCAATTAAATAAATCTCTTTATTCATCGCCAAATATTTTTGCTGAAATACCAACATCACCCGATCAATCTTTAATAAGCCATAAAGCCTGGGAACCCCTGGAAAATAACATTCATAAAGCAAGTATTTTAAGATGTGCATCCTTTAATAATGGTGTTAGAACAAGTAATATATATACACATACTTTTCTCATCGACAGTATGATTTTTGAAAAATATGATTTGCCAGTAATATCATTAATAACAGAAATGGAAAATCTATTTAGTGAGGATAGTGGCATTTATATTCCCGGTAAACATTTTAATTTGGATAACCCGGAAAGTACAGGGAACTACTTCCAAAGTGGTGATGCATGGGAAAGACCGGTGCATATTGAATATTATGGAAATAATGGTGAATTTGGTTTTTCACAGGGTTGTGGTGTTAGAATACATGGAGGTAAAACCAGACATGCAGCTCAAAAATCATTAAGATTATATGCCAGGCAAGAATACGGCGAAAATTATTTCAATTATCAATTGTTACCTCAGAAAAATCAAAATAAATATAAAAGAATATTATTAAGAACATCTATGGCTACCTCATGGAAAGGAAACACCATGATAAATGATGTTTTGGCTCATGAGCTGGTCAGAAATCTAAATGTTGATTTTCAAGATTATCAACCAGTTGTGGTATATATTAATGGAGAATACTGGGGCATACACAACTTGAGAGACAGGATTGATAAATGGTACATTGCATACTCTCACAATTTGCATGAAGATTCTGTCATTTTTAGCTATGAAAAGAACTCTCAATTTAACAACCTGATTGATTATATTGAATCAAACAACCTTGAAGATGATAACAATTATGAATATTTGCTAACTCAAATAGATATTGATAATTTTATCGATTATCAGATTTCTGAGATGTTTTTCAGCAATTACGACTGGCCTTCAAATAATGTAACTCACTGGAAACCAAAAAAACCGGATGGCAAATGGCGATGGATATTTTATGATATTGATGATGGGTTTGGTGATTACACCTACAATATGTTTGTTCATGCTACTATGAATGATGACCAAATCACTTGGCCTAATTCCCCAACTTCAACACTTATATTCAGGAACTTACTAAAAAACCAATGTTTTGTTAATCAATTTATAAACAGGTATGCAGAAATCTTAAATCAGAATTTTGATACCCATACAACTGAAAACAAACTATTCTCAATTAAAGAATTATATAAACATGAAATAAAACATCATATTTCAAGATGGGGTTACCCGGAAAATGAAACTCTGTGGGAAGAAGAAATAGAAAATGTGCTATTGAAGTTTGTTCAAAAGAGACCTTGTTATGTGGAATATAATTTAGTTTCTTTTTTTGGCCTTGAGGAATTTGGATTTACCTGTGAGATGAGTGATGTTAAACAAAGTGTAAGATTAGCTATTGTCCCAAATCCTAGTGACGGAATTTTCTTCATTTATAATAATACAGGATTAACTATAAATGGAAACATAATCATTACAGACGTTACAGGAAAAATTGTTTATACTGAAAATGACGTCTCTCTGGAAAGAAATGAAAAAAAATATTTTAACTTATCAGAAATGCCATCAAACACCTATATTTTAAACTTTTATAATACAAGTTTTTCAGAGAGAGAAAAAATAGTCATTATTAATTAAGTGTTTAAAATTGTCAATCAACAATAAATAATAAATAATCATCGAATAGTTTTATTTTTGTCAGTTTTGATGCTTTGAATACAATATTGAACCAAAAAATAAGTTAATTTGATTAATTCAAAACAGTCCATATAATAAAGTAAAAGAAATGTCGATCCTTAAAAATATTATACTTTTCCTCTTCATTCAATGTTTGATTATCTCTTCAATTTTTGCCCAGGAGGTTGGCATTGGCGAATGGCGTGATCACCTGCCTTACCGAAGTACTGTCTCGGTTACTGCAAGCAAGGAAAATATTTATTGTGCCACGCCATACAGTATCTTTTACTACAATAAATCAGAAAATAGTGTCAATCGATTTACCAGGATATCAGGATTGAGCGATATTGGAATTGCTCGTGTTGGTTTTAACCAGGACTATAATACATTATTGGTTGCATATAAAAATACAAACATTGACCTGGTGAAAGGGAATGTAATAATAAATATGCGTGACATCATTAACAGCGATGCCATAACTCCTGAAGAAAAGGTCATCAACAATATTATGTTTATTGATAATCTTGCCTATTTGTCATGTGGATTTGGTATTGTTGTACTCGATATTGATAAAGAAGAGATTGCTGATACATATTATATTGGACCAAATGGAACCCATATAAGCGTAAATGATTTAACATATAACGATACATCGTTTTTTGCAGCTACAGAAGTGGGTATTTTCACAGCTTACCTCAACAATCCTAATCTTGCATATTTTGGATCCTGGTCACAGGATGAATCAATTCCCGATCCGAATGCTTTCTATAGTTATATCATATACTGCAACAATAAGCTTTTTACAAGCAAAGCAACACCACAATACGGAGAGGATACGGTTCTTTATAATCAAAATTCAGTGTGGTTTTACAATAGTGAATTTTCCAATGTTGATGTTTTTGGTTTAAAATATTTTGATGGTGAGCTGTATATTCTTCATAGCTATTTTATCAATGCTTATGATGCAAATTTAGAAAGGACCTTGAATATATATACTTATGATAACCTTGCTGGCCCACAACCCAAAGACCTTATTATTGACAAAGATATTATGTGGATTGCAGATGGCAAAAATGGCCTGGTACGAAGAATTTCGGGAAACGATTACACATTCATTTATCCCAATGGACCTAATACTCCAGATGTATTCAGTATGTCAGCAGCTGGAAATGATATTTATGCAGTTGCTGGCGGACGTGATTTAAGCTGGAATAACCTCTGGAAAAAAGTTAACATTTTTGCTTTTACTGACGATGAATGGAATACCATTGATAAAACAACTGATGAATCACTTGATACTTTGCGAGATATGGTTAGTGTGGTTGTAAATCCTTTTGATCATTCACAAGTATTTGCAGGTTCATGGAACAGGGGAATGATTGAGTTGAATAATCAGGAAGTCAAAAATTTATATACCCCGGAAAATAGTGGTTTGGGTTATAAATCGAATCAAGGGCCTCCTGTTTGTAATGTGGGTGGAGTAGCAATTGATAAGTCAGGATATCTTTGGGCCACCAGTTCTCATGCAAATGAAATTTTGTCTGTCAGGATACCTGATGGAACTTCTGTGGGCGAATGGTATTCGTACAACCTGGGTACTTTTTCAGGAAGCCAGGATGTTGGTACTTTAATCATCGATTCTTATGATCAAAAGTGGATTCAAATTCGTGCAGAACATTCCTTAATCGTATTTAAGAATAATGGAAATATTAACGAAGTAAGTAACATTGATGTTAAAGTTCTAACATCAGCAACAGGTAATGGCAATATTCCAGGCAATAAGGTTTTTAGCATTGCGGAAGATAATGATGGTGAAGTTTGGATTGGGACAGATGAAGGTGTAGCCGTTTTTTATTCTCCCGAAAATGTATTTACAAATTACAATTATGATGCTCAGCGAATTTTGATCCCACGGAATGATGGCACCGGTCTGGCCGACATACTTCTGGAGTTTGAAACCATAACCGCAATTGCAGTAGATGGAGCCAACAATAAATGGATAGGAACTGACAGATCTGGTGTATTCCATTTATCAGCTGACGGGCAAACAGAATATAACCATTTTACAGAGCAAAACAGCCCGTTGTTTTCAAACAATATAACCAGCATTGTTATAAGTGAAAATGGAGAAGTTTTTATAGGAACTGCAAAAGGAATTATTTCATACAGAAGCAGTGCATCTCAGGGTGGTAAAATAAACAGCGATGTATATGCCTACCCCAACCCTGTTGAACCAGGCTATACTGGACCAATTGCTATTAAAGGGCTGGTTACAAATGCCGACTTCAAAATTACTGATATCAGTGGACAATTGATTTATAATGGAACAGCTGAAGGTGGGCAAGCCATTTGGAACGGGAATAATTTCAGTGGACGCAGGGCTCAATCAGGAGTATACCTTGTGTTCGTTTCCAATGATGATGGTACTGAAAAATTAGTGACTAAAATTCTATTCATTAACTAATGTTACACAATACCCCTGGTATCGTATTTCATCAGGTTAAATATTCTGAATCAAGCGTTATTGCAAAAATATACACCGAATTATTCGGACTGCAATCGTATATGATTCGTGGGATTAGGAGTAAAAAATCAAAAATCAAATCTGCCCTTTTACAACACCTTACCCTGGTCGACCTGGTGGTGTATCATAAAGCAAAAAACAATATTCATAACATTAAAGAAATAAAGATCGCTTATCCCTTTCAATCAATCCCATACAATATTCATAAAAGTTCCATCGCGGTATTTCTGAATGAAATACTTTATCATGTAATTAAGGAAGAAGAAGCCAATGAAGATCTATTTAAATTTTTATTCAACGCTATTCAAATCCTTGATTTAAAGGAATCAAACTATACAAGTTTTCATTACTACTTTTTAATGCAGCTATCCAAATACCTTGGGTTTTATCCGAAAACAAATTATTCAACTGTCAATTGTAATTTCAATATGGAAGAAGGTAATTTTACAAATCAGAATGGGCCACAAAATATTTTCATCCCTCTTCCTTACAGCTTGTACATTTCTGATCTGACTTCCCTTTCATTCGAGAATTTTGATGTACTTAAGATTTCTCCAACCCACAGAAATCAATTACTTGAGATTATTTTGAATTATTACCGCCTGCATTTACCCATTGCACTTAAAATAAAGTCACATCTGGTTTTACAAACAGTTTTGAATGACTAATCAGGATCTTTTTATAAAATTCTAAGGATAAAAAATAAAACTTATTTTAAATATCTTCCAACTGAAAATTAAAAACCTTTTCCAAAGACTTTAGAAGCTTTTCTTTTACCTCTTTCAATTCAACCTCCTTTCCCAATTCCTTTTGCATGGAAGTAACTCCTTTATCGACAAAACCACAG
>QMMZ01000201.1 GCA_003647525.1 Deltaproteobacteria bacterium
CCAATAAAGGGCTCATTCCATTCAACCCTGCAGGTGTTTTCAAGTGGAAAAATCCTTCCTGCATCAGACGGAAATATCTTCCATTCATAACCAATTGCATCTTCGATTTTAAAAATTGTATAATCTGTTTGTGGAGCGTTCTGAAATAAAGATGTTTGCCCATCTGGAATACCGGGCTGGTATGGTCTGGGTAAAATATTCACCTGGAGAGGGGGAGATAAAGCCTTAAAATTATTGGGCCCGGAGGCAAGATATGAAATACTTGCAGTACCGGAATACATGGGATTCCAATCAATCGTGACATTTAAACCTGCTCCATTAACAGTCCCTGAACTTACCGGTGAAATTTGCCAGGAATAATTACTGGCTTCTGATGCGCCAACTGATGAATAGCTTGTACTTTGTGTGCCTTGACAAAACTCTATTTGACCACTTGGGGTTGTTTCAGTACCTAAGATACTACGGTGTTCTTTCAAGAGTATAATTGAAGAGTAGGGTTCAATATCAACACTTCCAGAAACAAGATTATTGTCCAGATCCCTGTAGGACCCATATAAAGATCGTGTTTTGGTTGTTTTTGTAGGGTTATAATCAAATATAATAAAACCGGTTGTATCAGGTAATCCAGATTGGGCAAATGTTAGTGGAACAGGCTTATCTGAAACATTACCAATATTCTGCCATTCTTTAACACTGTATGTTTTTAGTGCTCCCTCCATTCTGTCCCAAATTATTTCTAAGTCAAATGGGTCACACAATACATTGTTCTCAAAAATATTATCTCCATAAACATTTTCAAAATGCATCACCCATTGATTTGGTTTACCCGTTGCAAATAAATAGTTGTTTCTTATTTCGCATTTATCAATAAGCATATCAGGCTTTATGCCTGAAAAACTTAATTGTCCAAGTTTATTTTCAAAAGAAGTGTTGTTTACTATTTTATTATCATTTCCATGGTTGTATATTCCCCATTGACCACTAAACGCTACTGTATTATTCTCAACAATAATATGTTCGGTAATGTTATCCAAATAAATACCCATAGCATATTTAAAATCAGACTTATTGCCATCTGTACTACCAGCTGTGTTAAGTACAATATTCCCTGATATTTTATTCCCGGTTCCCCGATTTGCCCATGTATATATTCCTCCACCATCGCTTTTAATCAAACATGAGTTATTTACAAAATTGTTTTTAATTATTGTATTGTTTGTATACCAAAACATTATCCCATTGAAACCTGTACTATCAATATAATTATACTCCACAAGAATATCTTTTCCTTCTTGAATTCTCATTCCTACATATTGTGCATTTCCACTAAATCCTCTACCGGGCCTTAGGGCGTTTCTCTTTATAGTGTTATTAGAAAAAGTTAAATTGTTTGAGAGTTTTGAGTAAAAGCTGCAGTTGTTAGAGTGAGATATTAGGTTATTATCAAATGTTGAAAAATTACTATTTTTAAGTTCAATTGCATTTCCGCCGCTGTATGAAATAAGATTATTATTAAAACTAATATACCTGGTTTTATCCTCGTTTAATGCAGCTATTCTGGAATGAGTCAATTCCAGATTTTCAATATTAATATATTGATAGTTTCCAATATTTATGCAATAATCATTGTACGCGATTTCTATTAGTAGATTATTTATGTTATTTGTTGAATACACTTGGATTATCTTATGTAGTTTGTCAAAAATCCACTCCCCATTCAAATCAAGCGTGTTAATATGGTTCTGGAAAAAGTACCCATAGCCTTCTTCAATTCCGTAAGTTGCATTTTCAGAAAGAACCAGCCTGGTACCTGTATGGGAGTATATTGGAATTGCATCAATGATATAATGATGGATTTTTAAAACAGCTTCAGCATCATTCCAATAACCATCTGGGGAATTTAAATTATTGTCAATTATTACAGTTTTCCCCTCAGCAGCGCTAATTGTTAAATAACTATCATTTGGATATCTGCCAAGTGGCATAAACTTATTATCAATAAATAAATTGGTGATTTTATCTGGGCAGTCAGGACAATCTGCTGTCCATATATTCCCGTTTTTAGTCCAGCCGGTGATTATCTTTGATGCCTTAATAATGGGTTTGTTTCCTGTTCCGTAGGCCCCAAAAACAATTGGCTTGGAGGAGCTGCCTGATGCTTTTATTTCAAGTGTTCCCCTGAATATATCGCCCCGTTTAAATAAAATACTGTCTCCGGCTGAAAACAATGCCATAGATGCATTTACTTTACTTAGTGTGATCCATGCCTCTGCATTACTTTTCCCTGAGTTATTGTCATTTCCTGAGTTGGAGATGTAATAATTTGTTGCAAAAAGAAGCTGGTTTAAGGATAAAAATAGAATGGAAATATATATGATCTTCATAAGAATCGCAGGTTATGATTTCAATAGCTCTATGATAAAATATTGCTATACTTAGCTTTTGGTTTAATGCTATTGTACGTGAAAACAACTAAAAAGTTTAGCTGTTCTACCAATCAATCGGTAAAGGTAAGATGATAAGAATTAAGTTGCTGTTTTTAAGGATGCTACCTTGGTTTCTAATTTGTCTCTAGATAAATGATGCCTGAAAAATGACATCAAAGGTTTTATCCCGGGTATGATATTAATCTATATTAAAGTGTTTCTTAATAATAACAGCTTTTTCTGCCATATTAAGGTGTTTGGTCTGGAGGGCATTTTTATTATTTAAGCTGAGTTTTTCCATTAGTTCTGTACTCATTATTACTTTCGCCGGATTGCCCATAACAACTGAATTATCAGGGATTACACCTCTTACTACAGAGCCTGCGCCAATTATACAATTCTCACCGATTTTTGTATTTGGAAGGAAAATACAGCCTATCCCGATAAAAGTATTATTACCAACAGTTGTCATTCCAAAAACATCCAGTTTTGGATTCTTTTTCCTGAAAACCCAGACCGAACCATCATGTGTAATAAATTCTGTATCACTGGATATCACTACGTGATTACCTATCTCAACCAAATATGGTTCCGGGGGGATTTTATTGGAAAAATACAGGCAACCTTCTCCAATTTTCAAGCCCTGTGACCTTAAGTAATTGATTCTGCTTTCGATACTTTTAAAACCAAAGAGTTTTTTTCTGATCTTATTTAGAATAAATGAAATTTTAGCCATAGTTTGGATTATTTTTATTGTTTATTACGCAAACTTAGCTGTAAATGTTTTAGTCTGATTATAATAGTTTGTAACAATATGAGCGTAATACATTTTTCATACAAATTTACCTGGTAATTTCATACAAGCTTTTAATATTACCAATCATTATTGCCTGGTATATATAATATTTGTATAAAACGTATAAGGATTAAGTTACATATAAAATTAGTTTACCGGACACTATTGATTACCAATTATAATCAGTAAACTTTCATATTCCTTAAATTCCAGGAAAAAATAAAGCCCTGGAGATAATTAATTACTTGCCTGTCAAATTGCCGATATCCCCTTTGTCCTCAATTACATCAACAATCCTCTGACAAAAATAAGGATATGCCTGTTTTGAAAAAGCAGGATTAGGATGTGAATTGGAGGGGCTGGCAGCATATGCTTCTTTTAGATAAAGCCCGCCTTCTGTCTCTAATTCGTAAAAATCCCACAAATAAATATTGTCCCCGGGTTCATTCCAATCTTTAACTGCCCATGTATGAAAAGCTTTTGCCCTTTCTGCCTGGGCTTCATTAGTGTTTCCTTTTACCAGAACAGCCCCTGTCCATACAATGAATTTTGTTCCGGGAAATTCATGCATTTTTTCTTTGAGTGCCTGATACTGGAGTTTGTAGTTCTCAAGGCTTTTTACCGGGGAATCAACATCAGGATTACCTGTATCATCCAGTATGGCACCAACAGGAAAACAATGCTTCCAGATAATTACATCATTTTCTTTAGTAAGCATTTCTAGGGTAGGTTCCTCTGTAAAAGGCTTGGAGCCTGCATTTTTCTCCCAGATATTATAATAATCATGTGGATAATTTTTCCACCCATAGGGCTCTCCTTTGGGGAAAGCTTGTTCATTAATAGCATAATTAGTGCCATTTTGCTGATTAAACTTTGCAAACCAGCTTTTAACGGCACTTTTAGGGTTAATTTTATTTATTAACCGGTCAATTCTTCCGGTTTTTCCACCTTTCCATATATTGTTTCCTGTACTATGATGAAGAAATAATATATTTACTTTATTTTCCATGTTTTCTACTTTATCGGGGTTATTACACTGATTGAGAAAAATCATTATAACCGGGAGAGCCACCAGGCCAGCCAGTATCTTTAAACTAATTTTTAAATGTCTCATATTCCTGAATATTTTAGTTAAAAGCAAAAATAATAAAATATTAGATATAATCTATATGAAGAGTTTAAAGTATTTGTCGTAAATCTGACATCCGCAGCTGAAAGTATTTATACTTTTGCAAACAATTCAAAGAAAAATTAACTATTTTTGATATTATTATTTTGTAAAAGGAAATGAAAAGATAAAATAAAACTTTTACTTGAATTATGCGTATAGTTGAACATGAATTGATTTAAAATGGTTCATGATAATAACCAGACAACTATTACCAAACAAGCATAATTTAAAATGATTACTTTAGAAAAAATGACGGAAGTACAGGTTAAAGATACCATTCAGGCTTATATAGTGGATAGCACTGTTGAGGATCTCAGTAAAATTAATGAAAAAACCTTGCTGTTTGAGGAGGGAATCTTTGATTCAATGGGACTGATCTCTCTCATCACTTTTATAGAAGATGAGTTTGATATTAAAACAGAGGATGATGATTTGGTAGTTGATAATTTTGAATCTATTGCTGCCATTACAAAATATGTTTCCAGGCGTGTGGCATAGCTGATTTGAAGAATAAAAACAATTGTAATATTATCTGGCCTGAAGCGAATTTTGTTTCAGGTCTTTTTTAGTAAAACTCAAATTTTAGAAACGCATTGCATTGAAATTTGCAAGTTGAACTAATATCAATATAACAGCGTATCGGATAAATGAGTTTTTTGATATTTGGTTAGCTCTGTTTTGAGTTAATTCAATATGAGCCAGGAGATTCAGAAATATTGAAA
>QMMZ01000202.1 GCA_003647525.1 Deltaproteobacteria bacterium
ACCCCGGCCCATGACATGGTGCAACACGCCCGGGGCATCTAATCTTGCTAATCTCGGCATACCCTGTAATTTTTAATACTTACTATTAATCGTCAAGCACTTTCTGCACGAACGTCCCCCATTACAAGTTGTTTTGGAATCAACGTCCCCTTTTAAGGTTATCTATCCAGACTATCAGATTTCTTATCGTAATGTGAAATTTCGAGGCAATGGATTTGGTTACTACTGGCAAACGTAACATGATAAATTATTGGAATTGCCGTTAATAGCAGCAGTCTTCACTAATACGAGACTGGAGACTGAGTATCGTACGCTGGAATTTATAAAGCCGCAAGAGTTGCGATCGGCTAACGTAATCGTGAACTTTTAACAGCTGTCACAAAACAATCGATGAAAGCAGGAATCATCACCGACCCTACCTTTTAAACCTAATTCTCCTTTTTTATTGCGCTGATCCTGTTATTTGGAACGCTGCCCAATAGTAAGGGTGAGGATATTTTTTCTTGGTCTCCATCTGGGCTGTCCGTAAGGCCTCTTGGTTGTTGGTCTTTTCCATCTCCTTGTAAAAACAGGTCATGAGGTGGGCCGTTGCAAGGTCATCCACTTTCCAGAGGCTCGCCACGATGGAGCTGCATCCAGCGTAGAGGAATCCCCTTGTCAATCCCACAAGATCATCACCAGTGGTAATTTCGCCCAAGCCTGTTTCACATGCGCTCAAGGTAGCGAGATCCGCATCCATATTGAGTGAATAGAGTTTATCCACCGTTAGCATTCCGTTGTATTGGGTATCCGGAGCCAGTAAGAGCGCCGACTGCAGTGGGGTTTCATGGTTGAACTGGCCGTGGGTTGCGAAGTGGATATATCTGTAACTGTCACAATTCTTGCGCAGAGCCCCTTCGGTAGCTTCCTTTCGCATGAATACTCTGGACCCGGGACGGATATTGGCAATATCCGCCGCCTCCTTCTCGGCATACTTCAGATCATTCCTGGGATCACCGAGATCAGGATTACCGAAGATCAGGATGCCGCCTGACTTGTCCGCCCTCCTCTCTCGCAGGTACTTTATAGCGCTGGCGCTGGGCATCATTCGGATACTAAAGCGATCAATAAGATAGCCGTTTCCGTCATAGAGGGCATTCATGGGCAGGTAATGCAATGTGCCGTGGGGAACGATGATGATACTGTGTTTGCTCAAGACGTTTTCCAAGGGCAGAAAAAGACGTCTATAGAGTTTCTTTGAAACCTCTATGAACTGAGTTGAACCAGGGTTTACGATGAGTTTGCGTAATTGCTGGATTTCCTCAGTTAGACCTTTGCTGTCAAGTTCAACAACATGCAGCTTGCTTCCGGAAATGATGAAAGCATACATGTCCTTATCACGATAGTAATACTCGATCAGGGCTTCCTCATCTGGAATAAGGGATTGAAGTTCGGCCATGGGCAGGAAGGTAACGGCAACCAGAGAAGCGAGTTCCGGCGCCTTACTCTTCAGCTCTTTTCTTGCCGTGATCTGGATGCTTCTTGTCTGGTTCTTGTCAATGGATGCATCCTGAATGATCGCCTCAGCGTCGGCTGAATCAATCATGGCGAGGACTGTTTTAATCTCCTTTTCGTTGCCCCCTTTAACCGCAAAGTCTTTCTTTGATGCAAGCAGGTCAACCAGAGCCCGTGATTTGGCCCGTTCCACGTATTCAAAAGCTTTTTCATACTGGCCATTCTGATATAAACCGCGGACAAGGTTATGATAGAGTGCCTGCTTCTCACCGACAAAACCGATCTTGCTCGCCTCGGTATTGATACTCGCTCTTTGCTGTTCTACCACATCAACGGCTTGTGCATAAAAGTTAATGGCTTCCTTTAGATTACCTTCCTTTTCGGCGATCTTGCCGCGATCAAACAGTATATTCCAGTATATTTCTCCCTGATTGAGAATATGCGGATATCGTAAAAGAATATCATAACCCTCCTTTGCCTCGGCCATCCTGCCGACTTCGAGAAAACTTTTATTTTTCATAAATTCAAACTGGACTTTACAACCCATAAAAACATCCCAGCCTGTTATTGCCTTTACCAACGTATTCGAATCCTCAAATTTATAGGAAAGAACGTTTATCGCTTCCGGATATTTTTTCAGCGTAATATAAATTCTTGCCAGAGCAATGTTTATGTCATCTTCCAGTGAGCCAAGAGATCCCGAATATAATATCGCTTTAATCTTTCCTATTATGACCTCTGCTTTAGGACTCATTCCGGCAAGACCATAGGCCATTCCGAGAACTCCTAATGTTTGAACCTGATCATATCTTTCCAGGTTCTTATCAATGATAATTTTATAGGAGGTTTCCGCTGCTTTTATGGCCTCCTCATACTGACCAAGTTCAATATATGCGACTGCCTTCATTCTCAAAGGAAAAGCCGAGTGATTCCAGAGGTCTGCAACACACTCACCAGTATTTACTTTTGTCTGCGCAGCATCAAGACAGGGAAAAAGATTTTGATAATTTTTTAATCCCGCATAAGCTGAACATAAATATATTAATTCAGAGAAGGGCATTCTAGAAAAATTCTTATCCGGTGGCTCAAATTCTGTTACCAACTGCGAATAATTTCCGCTTCCCGCTTGACTTAAAGCTCTGCTATGAAAGATTGAGCCACAACCTGAAACAACAAAGGCCAATGTAAAGGAAGCAAGATAAAAAAGTATTTTCTTCCCGGGCGTCATGATGATATTCCTTATTTCATGATTTCATGTAATTACCAGAATCCGGTACTTTCTAATTCTGGTTATAATCTATCAAAATCCCAAATTCAAGACTACCCAAATAAATATTTAATCAGAAAATTTATTTCGATAATTTTTCAAATCATCCCCTATTATTGTGAACTACTTATCGTATTGTGAAGTTTAGAGACATCAGATTTTGTTCTGACTGCTGGCAGAAATCATTAACGATCAAAATGTGCCGCCCGGCTTTTTGGGTCGGCACCATTTGTTGGTTCGCTACCTTACGTCGTTGATTGTGCAAATTCGACCCTCAACCTATAACAAACAATTTCGATTTTCGGTTTTTTCTTTGCCGCTCGGATAACGTCTGTAGCAAGTTTTTGGGCACCCGAATGCACTAGTATCCCTCTTGCATTTTGCCCTGTTTGTTTTTCCAGATTCAAGACATAGCTGCGAAGCTGATTAATTTGCTTAACTGACGCTGTATGTTGCTTGCATTCAACGATAACAGGTACTCCTCGGCGATCTAACAACAGAACATCAAGACGAGACTTGTCTTTGAATACCATTTCCCTGATCTTCATATTTGGGTGTGGTAAAAGTCCGTCTTCCAAGTGATTGGGATAAGTAGCTATATAATCGGACAGTGATTTTTCATACCCGAACTTGCCCAACAGGCCAACCCAATTACGAGGATCATTCATTACCTTACGGACTTGAGCGATTGTTCGGGAATGAATTTTGCTTATCGTTGGACGCAGTTCCCCAATCGTAAACGTAAATCTAGGTGGAATTTGTATGACCATATCAGTATCTTCGGGGCCTGTTGTCAACTCCCATCGAACCAGAATCCGTCGGCCCTTGTCTCCATGAGGCATCAAAGGTCCTTTGGGAACGAGGGGGTCCCATTCGTCATCCGCGATTCTTTTTCCAACAATCTCTCCCAGCCTACCAATCCTGTGACCTTTCAATGCAACAAGAATAAGATCTCCCATAGCCATTTCTTTGATGGCATTACGTGCAGCGCTCCAACCCCTGCTGCTTCCCTCACTTTTTCCATCCAATTTATAGCCACGCTCACTCGACCATCCAACAGCTACGCACTGGTTCTTGAACCATCTTTGCCACATTCCAGGATACTCATGTTCTTGGCAAGCAACCTTCCAGAGTGTTGTCATTATATTTTCCTATATTAAGCGAACGCTGCGCCTGACCAGCGGGCGCGGTTTTTAGCCCGGCTGCGTCCAGGCGATTGTTAGCATAATCATTTTTTCGAACCTATTACGAGATTGTCTACTACTTTTAAAACTGACGTATCCCAAGGGTAGTCCTCCTTTCTTTTCATCCATTGTTCTGCCTTCGAATAAAAAATTGTATCGGAGGCAACGGGGATAAAAAATTGGGATATAATTTCTTTCATGATGAGCCATTCGCCTTCCAAATCATTTTTTATAGTTGTATTTCCACGTAAAAACCAAAGAGTATATTCGCGATCGATAGGCGGTATGACATTTGGTAACATGTGATGCATAACTTTTGAATTTCCAACAAGGGAAGTCCCACTTGCCATCACCTTAACACCACAAAATATTTCTTCTAACACGGCCCACTTAATTTCGGACATTTCGCGAAAGTCGAATGTTTGTGCCTCAGCAATCCTGCCTTTTAGTGTCTGGACGCTTTGGGAAAAAACTTCAAAGCTGCGCATTTTAGAACCACCTCTACCCATTCTATGCATGCCCCAAGAGGAAAGAGTTGCGTAGACATATTCCAAGTGAGTCAATGATGCTGGATCATACCGGGTGGCCAAAGCGCGTTCATGAAAGTAAAGACTAGGACCGCGAAAGGTCTCAGCTTTGTAGTAAGCATCATGACAATTCTCAGCGTTTGACAGTATTTTTCTGATTTTATCGTCGTACATGATTTTTCTTCCACCGGGAGTTCTGTGGCGAGGTGCTTCTGAGCCTACCTTGGGTCTGTGCGTCAGATTTTCAAAGTTAGATAGGGAAATTTTCATTGGTTTGGTGCTTTTGTCGCATTGGAAAATATCACTTGTCCCAGTAAGGCTGTAAATTTGTGCCAAGAGTGCATGATCGAGATCTTTGTAATGGCCTTTTTCAACATTTCTATGATGTGAAGGGGTTCCGTAGAAATCAGGATGGTTCATTTTCACTTGGTCCCTGATCTCTTGCGGTGTCATTGGATCGGAGATTGATGATAAAATATTTTTGACAACATCACTGAATTTCATTTTTCCTCTATGATGCTAACGACAAGCTAACTTGGCGCGGCGCTCCAAATGTTATATTTCGCAACCGCTGTCATTCCGCGATCAAGTTAAGCGACAGGTTCTGCGGCGGCCATGCCTTTAATCATCTGAAATTCTAACT
>QMMZ01000203.1 GCA_003647525.1 Deltaproteobacteria bacterium
CACAAATGCAGAAACGACATTACTTCCTGTACCCGGAAAGATAGCTTGCATTGAGAAGCTACCCAACAATAAATATATCATTGGTACAGACAATAATATCCTGCTCTATGATCACGATCAAAATTCCCTTACCACGGTATCACCAGGAAAAGTCGTCTACAGAATAGTTTTCGACGAAAAGGAAAATAATATTTATACCGTTTCACCGAAGCTAATTGAAAAAATAAAATACCCGCAAATGTTATTTCAGAAATCGTACCCCTTACCGGATAGTATCTTCAATATACACTTGCTTTACAACAAGTGATAATTTACGGATATTTTACTAATTCAGAAAAATACTAAGATTTGAACTTCTTTTTGGTTTCGTCCCATTTGATGTATTGGACTGCCTGATTTTTGGCAATAAATTCCAAATACTTCTGAGCCATTTCAGGATTTGTTCTTTTATACGTTTCGTACACTCTAGCACGTCCTGCGTGACCGTAAATTAAGTTCAAACCGACTTTTTCTTTTTTAGTCATAATCACAAATGTTTGTTAAAAACTAGATTAACTTACCTTGATTTGCACCGACTGCATTTCAATGATTATGCCATTTAAAGGATAGATTTGATTTCTAAATACTTACGAAGATGAATAATTTTAATCAACATAAAAACATCTAAATATTTCTTGAAATCGGTGAATATCTATATCAAATCCGTAGTTTTTGTCTATAATTTCGGACAATCTATCTTGTTTAGATATTAACACTGGACACCTTATACTCCTGGAATAGTGCAAATTGAACTCATTTTCCGATTTCGAAAACAGTTATATTTTAACTATCCGATTTTTATTTTATTCCGTTTTCGGTATGAATACTCTAATTTTGAAGAATGCATTTGAAAATAATACAGACAGAAGATGGTTCTACGAGTTTATACAATGAAAACTTAAAAGAAAGTTATCATTCCAGATTTGGGGCCATAAATGAATCGATGCATGTATTTATTGAAGCAGGCTTAAATACCATCAAAGGAAAAGATTCGATAAATATATTAGAAGTAGGTTTGGGAACAGGATTAAATACATTGTTAACCTGCCTCCAAAGTGAGAAGGAAAGACTGACAATTAATTATTTTGCAATTGAGCCCTATCCAATCGATGAAGAGATATTCAATCAAATGAATTTTGAAGAATGCCTAAAAACAGAAAACTCCAAATTTTATTTCAATAAGATCCACAAAGATCCCTGGGATCAAACGATGACAATACATAGTAGGTTTATACTAACCAAGCTAAAAAATAAGCTTGAGCTATATAAACCACCCATCAATTTTTTCAACCTCATTTATTTTGATGCTTTTTCACCAGATATTCAACCTGAATTGTGGTCATTGCCTAATTTCGATAAAATATTTGAATCCTTACGGCTAAATGGCGTTTTGGTAACTTATTGCGCAAAAGGGCAAGTCAGGAGAGATTTAGAAGCTGCCGGGTTTAAAACTGAACGAATACCAGGGCCAAAGGGTAAACGTGAGATGTTACGGGCTATAAAACTTTAACTATCGATTTATTTCAAATGAAGTGTAATCTTTTAAGGTTCCTGGCTCTTCTTCCAATTCAGACACCCTGGCCCACATAGGACCTTTTTTGCACCAAACTTTAAACTGAGCCATATTTTCAGCTTCTCCTTCAGCTTCAATATAAACAGTTCCATCTGATTTGTTTTTAACAAAACCCTTTATACCAAATCGATGAGCAGCTTCGGAACAGGAAAACCGGAAGCCCACACCCTGAACCTTACCATGAACTATCAACTTTGTGTGCTTTTTCATTCAATTAAATTTTCGGGTCATTATGCAGTTAGCCTTTTGGTAATGAGCGAATTTACTTTTTCGAAAACCTGTGTGGGCGGAAGACTACGCCATACAACATCATTCAGGGAGCCTCCAATAGCAACATAATAATCCAAATGAGCACTTTCCATCTCAGCCAGCACATGATCCTGAAAATTAACCAAAGTGATCCATCCATCTTCAATATCCTCAAACCATTCCTGGTAATAATCATCACCATCTGCATGAAAATTCAGCACATTTTCACCAATCAAAATAAATTTATTTATACCATTCGACATTAAATCATCAGCAATATTCCTTTTCAGATACATGATGTCATTGTACAAACAATCGTTCCATTCAACCAAAAGTTCAATGAAGCAATATCCATTATCGTAATTGACATAAAGAATTTTCAAATATAAAGTTGTAGAACCCATTCGATCCCATTGGGGATGTATAAAATGGTCGTAAATAGCATCAGAGAATTCAAACTCGCTGTATTCCTTACCATAAAAAGGTGAGCTACTATCCTCTGAAGCGATGTATAAATGTCTCCAACTATAGTGGGGTTCAATGTTATGCATATTCCTGTTAACTTTTTCCGGGGCCTAGTCTTATCATAAAATTCCCAAAAAATTATTTCATTGATTCATGAAGTCCTATAGAATAGAACAAAAGACCTTAGTACAAAATTATAAATAATTGTTAAAATTTCTCAGTCAAACTGTATATTTTTGGGTTTCCTTCCCTCACTTCCATTTTAAACTCATCAATGTACAACACTTCAAAACCCCTGTTCCAAAAATAAACCAATACTGACGCCTGGCTTAAATCAAAATCCATATCTGCCAATCGAAATCCCAGATGTGCCTTTAGTCTTTTTTCAGAGGCATTAACAAAATCTAAAATGTAACCCGATCGTCCTGCCATCAATTTATCGTCTATAAAAAATTCACAAACAAGCTCCGGATTAACCAATGAAAAAGGAACATAAGTATCAATTGAAATTAGTATTTCATTCCATCTGCAGCTGGTAATATCTGAGAGGTTCGCCACAAACTCCGGACTGTATTCAAATTCATTATTAAATCTCAATATCTGATCTCCTTTATAACTATTGCCATCGGTTAACTGGTAAAATAATTCCACATCATCCCAGCCTTCGGTTAATGTATCAAACGTATTGATAGTGGAAAATATTAACGAATCTGGTGATGTGTAATTTGAAATAGAGGGTTTTTCCTTAGCATACACATAAAAATCCCCTTTATACCATCCCTTTCTTAAAATTAAATATGGAAATTCTTCTTCTACTATTAATTTATGTTCCAGTCGGGGTGTTAAGCTATAGCCCAGTATAAAATAATCAGTCTGTTGTTGTTTTACGAATTCCCTGAATAGAATATAATTTGTCAGACTATCAGGATAATAAAAACCGGAATCATTTATGGCTAATTTTTCGACATAATAGTCTTTGATATGCCTTGGTAAATATATGGCAGTTGATATTGTACTTTGGTTATTTTCATTTCGAAAGCTTTCGGTTTCAATAAGAATTTCTTCGTATGCTGAATTATACTGAATGTCGTAATGCTGTCTGTCATAGATTAAAGTATATATAGCAATAACCATAAACAGAAGAATAAAACCAGTTTTAAAAAACGGATTCAAATCCCTGTAAAAGGAGAAAATGAAAAGGATTAAAAAGGGGAAAACAAATAGTAATACCGAATATTGTAAAACCGCGTTAACATAAACAGAATACAAATATCCAATGACATAAGTTACCAGGAACCAGCTTAAAGCAAGTATCCTGAATTTATTCGTTTCCTTAAATTTTCGTGTAAAGAATATAACTCCAAGTATAATAAAAATGAGCACTAATCCAATCAACAAATTACTAAAGTGCAAGATATATTTGAAAAATTCAAGGATAAATCCCGGATCGGGCTTTCTTAACCAGCCTTCCACTCCCCCATTGCTCAATTGGGTAAAGAATATTGATAAGTGTGGAATGTACAAAATAAAAACAATCGCACAGGACAGGATATAATTTTTCCAGTTTCGTTTATTCAAAAAGAACAATCCTGATAGTCCAACCAATCCCAGCAGCAATAAACTAAAATGATGATTATAGGCACAGGCTGCCGCAGATAAAATAAATCCGATACTATTTATATTTCGTTTTTTATCTGGATAAAAAACAACCTTGGTCCAAAACCAAACCATCAACAAGGAAAAGAATAAACCACTGATATAAGGTCTGGCATATTGGCTATAAGTGATAGGATACTGCAGAACAGAAAGAAAAAGAGCTGCAAATAAACCAACAGTCGGATTAAACCACTTTTTTCCAACTTTATAAGCCAGAACAATTGATAATATACCAAATACAACAAAAGGAAACTTTACAAACATTTCCGATTCTCCGAATACCCTTACCCAATAAAACATAAAAACCTGGATTCCTGCCGGATGAGTATCGGTTGTTTCAACTCCATAATAAATCAAATCACGAAAATTGTCAAATCGTGTTCTGAACAAAGCAGAAAATTCATCAAACGAATAGGGTAATTCGGAATAATTATAAAACCTTAGAAATGAACCAACAACAACTATTAAAAATAGTAATCCATTGTTAATATTCAAATACTTTCCAATGGATCTTTGTGATTTTTCCATGAACAATACATTCCTTAAAATTAAAATATTTTGGGATATTTTTCAGGATTTGATTCATGCATTAAATTGTATACTGCATCAAAAACATCTTCAGCATTTGGATTTGAAAAATAGTCACCATCAGTACTATAGGCTGCCCTGTGTTCTTTGGCAGTTACGGTTCTGGGTTCAGCATCCAAATAAAAATATCCTTTCTGCTCTTCCAAAACTTGCTGCATCATATATGCCGTGGCACCTCCAGGCACATCTTCATCAAAAAACAGGATCTTGTTTGTCTTTTTTAAAGATTCGACAATACTATGATAGATATCAAAAGGCAAAAGTGTCTGCACATCAATCAATTCACATGAAATCCCAAATTCCTTTAATTGATTCACCGCATCCTGTGCAATTCTAACACATGAACCATAGGTTACAATAGAAATATCAGTTCCTTCTTCAATTATCTCAGGAATACCCACGGGAGTTTTAAATTCACCCAGATTTTCAGGCATTTTTTCCTTCAGGCGATAAGCATTGAGTGGCTCAATAATCAAGGCTGGATCATCCGATTCTAAAAACAGGTTATAAAATCCTGCAGCCTGTGTCATGTTACG
>QMMZ01000204.1 GCA_003647525.1 Deltaproteobacteria bacterium
AACTATGTTGATATTTACGATATCCTGCAAGCGGTTGATGATGGCGCAACAGTCAGAATTTTTTACGAAAGCAGACTGGCGAAGATTAACCTCAATGGCACAATGATGACCTGAAAAAAGGTGTCATTAAGGTGGTGATGACATCCGCATCCTCTGACGGCCCTGAAATTTCCAAACACCACACTACCAAAGATCAGCGCAGAGCTTTAGCCGAAAGAATGAAAGACCCGGAAGATGAACTCAAACTGGTGATTGTCCGGGATATGTGGCTGACCGGCTTTGATGTGCCTTCCATGCACACGCTTTACATAGACAAGCCCATGAAAGGTCATAATCTGATGCAGGCCATTGCGCGGGTGAACCGTGTCTATAAGGATAAGCCCGGCGGTCTTGTGGTTGATTATCTGGGAATTGTGTCAGACCTTAAAAAAGCATTGTCGTTTTATTCAGACAGCGGAGGTAAGGGTGACCCGGCAATCGCGCAGGAAAAAGCGGTGCAAATGATGCTGGAGAAACTGGAAGTCGTTTCCCAGATGTTTCACGGGTTTGCCTATGAAGATTATTTTGAAGCGGACACAGGGAAAAAGCTATCACTGATACTCGCTGCGGAGGAACACATTCTGGGCCTGGAAAACGGGAAAAAGCGATACATCAATGAGGTAACCGCTCTGTCCCGGGCTTTTTCCATTGCCATTCCCCACGAACAGGCCATGGATGTTAAAGATGAGGTCTCGTTTTTTCAGGCGGTAAAATCCCGATTGGCCAAATTTGCCGGCACCGGCTCAGGTAAAACAGACGAAGAAGTTGAAACAGCGATTAGACAGGTTATTGACAAAGCATTGGTAACCGAGAAGGTAGTAGATGTTTTCGATGCCGCCGGAATCAACAAGCCTGATATTTCAATACTTTCAGAAGAATTTCTTTTGGAAGTCAAAAACATGGAGCATAAAAATATTGCTCTGGAAGTTTTGAAAAAACTGCTGAATGATGAAATAAAAACCAGAACCAAAAAGAACCTGATACAAAGCAAATCCCTCATGGAAATGCTGGAAAAATCCATCAAGAAATATCACAACAAGATTTTAACGGCAGCGGAAGTTATTGATGAACTCATTCAATTGGGTAAAGAAATACAGGAGATGGATAAAGAGCCAAAGGAAATGGGGCTGTCTGATTTTGAATATGCTTTTTATACGGCCATTGCCAACAACGACAGTGCTCGTGAAGTAATGGAGAAAGACAAATTAAGAGAACTGGCAGTTGTGTTGTTTGAAAAAGTAAAGGCCAATGCTTCCATAGACTGGACAATCAAGGAAAGCGTAAAGGCAAAATTAAAGGTTATTGTAAAAAGAACCTTAAGGCAGTATGGCTATCCACCGGATATGCAGAAATTGGCAACTGAAACCGTTTTGAAACAAGCTGAATTGATAGCGAACGAGATTACGCGTGGAGAATAGCCGGGAAAATGGAAAGACCATTGAAAAAATGAAGTCAGATAATACAAATGATTGAGCAGTTGAAACGCAAAATTAAGAGCGCCGGCGATCTGCTCTCTGTTGTGAAGACGATGAAGGTTCTTGCCGCTGTGAGCATTCGGCAGTACGAGAGGGCTACGGAATCTCTTGTCGAATACAACCGAACAGTCGAAATGGGATTGCAGGTTGTTCTGAAACAGAGACCCGAGGGGATTAGAATAGCTGAGCCCGTTCCAAAAGAACGTCTTGGAGTTATTATCTTTGGTTCGGATCAGGGTATGGTTGGGCAGTTTAATGAAGTGATTGCGCGCCATGCGGTCAGTGAAATAAACAAACTCCAGGTGAAGCAAAAAAATCGCATAGTGTTGGCAGTGGGCATGCGAGTCATTCCATCTCTTGAAGAGGCAGGACAGCCGGTTGAAGAATACTTTTCTTTGCCTGGCTCAACGGCTGCCATCACTTCTGCGGTAGAGGATCTGACGCTGAAAATGGAGGAGTGGCGCTCGCAACAGAAAATCGATCAGATCGTTATATTTTATAACAGAGAGAGTGGCACATCTTATTCTCCTCATACCATCCATCTTTTGCCGGTTGATCCCGGATGGTTTCAAGATCTGGAGCAGAAACCCTGGCCATCGCGCGCCATTCCTTTTTTTACTATGGATTGGAACCGGCTGTTTTCTTCATTGATTCAACAATATCTCTTTGTATCCCTCTATCGTGCCTTTGCCGAGTCTCTGGCCAGCGAAAATGCCGGACGTCTTGCATCCATGCAGGCGGCTGAAAGAAATATTGAAGATCTCCTGGAAGAACTCAACTCTCAATTTCAGCAACAGCGTCAGAGTTCTATTACGGAAGAACTTTTAGACATTGTGGCCGGCTTTGAGGCATTAAGATGAAAAATCGGCGGCGTGGCTCGTTTATGAGACAATGCCAATAAATTAGCGCCCTTTGGGCGAGCTATTAAGCTATTAAGCTGTTGAGCTTACCGGCTAAGAGCTATGAACCATTATTGCAGAGCGATGATTTCTAACCTATTAATAAGATTAACTAAAAAATGTAAATTCCTATACTATTAAATTGCAAACCTTCAAGAGGAATTGGATAGCTGAATATGACTGATTCTGTTGACAAAAAAACGTACACCTTTTTCATGCCGGGCGAAGAGCGCATTTACTTTCGCTATTTCCATATCATTGCAATGACCCTTCTGCTAATTGTGATTGCCTTTCAGATAGTTACCTCGGAAACGAGTGTGAAGGAGGCCGTGGTGACAGCGCTAATTTTTGTCTCGCCGGTTTATTTCGTTTACTTTGTATTTGGAAAACGGTTTGCCGACTCGGTGACGCTTGATTTTAATGCGCGCAAGGTCCGCTTTTCTTTTTCCGACGAAAGAGGTACGTTTGAAAGGGATTTTCAGGATATCGAGAAAATCAATTTTAGATTCTATCTTACGTTTGTGATGGACGACGTCCGAATAATGGTGAAACGGCCGAAAAACAAAAAACAAGTGTTTCGGATGCTTAAAAGCGTATTCACGGTTGACGTTGGTATGTTTAGTGGGTTTTAGCGAATGAAAAACACCACCGGCCTCCGTCTTTTGATAACGCTTATGCTCAACTTCATAATCCCCGTAATTCAGCTTATCGGCGGTGTTTATGCCAACAGCATGGCTCTGATTTCTGATGCTACCCATAATTTCAGTGATTTTATTGCAGTGTTGATTTCTTATGTGGGCTATAGGGTTGGCCAAAGGGGCGCTTCTGTTAGACATACATTTGGATACTGGCGCGCCGAGATAATGGCTGCACTTTTAAATGTGGCAATTCTCGTTGGGGCTTCGGTATACATCGTTTACGAAGCGAGTCAGCGGCTTTTCAATCCTGAAACCGTGACAGGATTGGTTGTGGTGTGGATTGCAGGGGTCGGTGTTATAGGAAATGGATTTTCCGCCTGGCTGCTTCATAAGGATGCCAGGCACAGCCTCAATATAAGGGGAGCCTTTCTGCATATGGTTGGAGATCTTCTTACCTCTGTTGCTGTGGTTGTCGGCGGAATGGTACTCATCTTTAAACCCTGGTACTGGCTGGATCCGGTTCTTTCTTTATTGATTGTTTATTTTATTTTGAAAAACTGCTGGGGGATTTTGAAGGAAGCCGGCGGCATCTTGATGAATGCAACACCTGCAGGAATAGACATAGAGGAAGTAAAAGAAACTCTTGAACAGATTCCAGGTGTTTGTGGTGTTCATTATCTTCATGCATGGAACCTGAGTTCTTCAAGCATAGCATTTTCTTGCCATATAGTGGTTTTGGATCAGCTCATCAGCGATACTGAAACTCTTGCCAGGACAATTCGAGAAACACTGCTTAACCGTTTTGGTATTGACCATCCAGTACTTCAGTTTGAAACTTCTCAATGCGGAAATGGAACTATCCTGTGTGAAATTTCCGGCTGAAACAGTCTTGAAATACACACTCGGCAAAGTAATATTAATAAATTTGAGTAGATGGATTTTGGATAACTGGGCGGTGGTGCCTGATCGTCCTTTAATGCTGCGTGTGCCTTGAGTTACATGACGATCTATTACAATAAACCGTATTGCCTGTTCTGCCACATTATTGGTGGTACCTATTCCGGGGGTTGTTATGAACTCAAAGTATGCTTTCCTGTGCTTGCGAAATCGGTTTGAATTTTTTTCTATACTCGGGGATTTCTATAATCGGCGGCCTTTCAAAGCCCTTATCTTTATAAATATCCGGCTGGTATCCGTCTTTTCCCAATTTGTATTGTATCATCTCGTTAAAAAAGTCGCTTTTTAATTCAGCCATACCAAGCTTCTCAAGGCGCTTGCAAAAAGTCTTTAGAATAACAAACGACATTTTTCCCAAAGATTTAGTATCCTGATTCCTGTGAACCCGCCTTTCAAGATCGACCTGCGCAATAACATCAAGCCCCCATTTTTCATAAGTATCAAGAATTATACTGGTTTCAATGCCGTAGCCGATTGGAAAGGGTATTTTCTCAAAGAGTTCACGAAAACCGGCATATTCGCCGGAAAGAGGCTGTAGGATCTGGGTAAGCTCCGGGAAAAAAAGAGAGAACAGAGGCCTTATTACCAGTTCCGTGACTCTCCCTCCGCCTGTAGGTCTGGTTTTTTTCTTGCCTGTGGTAATGGGCCTGTCATAATATGCCTTGCAATATTTTATATTATCAAAAAGAAGAAGCGGACCTACAAGAGCATAAACAAATCTATGATGAATATTTTTTATATCAGCATCAAGATAAACAATTATATCGCCTTCTGTAATATAAAGAGCTTTCCAAAGATTTTCACCCTTTCCCCTGAACTTTTCAAGTTTGGGCAGGATATCATCAGCTTTGTATACATCAGCGCCATAACTTGATGCTATTTCCATGGTTCTGTCTGTTGAGCCTGAATCAATAACCACGATTTCATCTAGAAGTTGATAGTGTGACATCAACTCCGACTTCATAATGATAATTTCTTTTGCAATAGTCTTTTCTTCGTTAAGAGTAGGCAGACAAAGAGATATTTTAATCTTTTTCTTTTTTTTTTCTTCAACAAGACGGTTAATGTCTTTGAATTTAGAATGATGAAAG
>QMMZ01000205.1 GCA_003647525.1 Deltaproteobacteria bacterium
AAACAAAACGAAAGGTTATTTTAGCTTTGGGGTATAAAATATCAGATAAGAAAAAGATTTTTGGCGATTAGGCAAATTCATGGCATCTAATTTTCACATTATTTCCTATAAAGATGGAGACAGCCTCTACCTGAGTTTGTCTGGTGATTTTGATGGAGGTTCTGCACACGAATTGATCAACACGTTAACAAAGAATGGTAACGGTTCTTGGGATATATTTATAGACACTAATAACCTAAAGACAATCCATCCATTTGGTAGAGATGTATTTCAAAAGAATCTCCATAGTATCATAAAGCAATTAAAAAACCTTATCATTGTTGGGGCAAATAAATATAAATTTGAACAAGATTTGGAGTAGTAGCGTCAATTAATATCGGCTGGTTTGAAATCCTTATGTAATAACGTAATTAAATGCCACCCAACTTCAACATCTATATAAAAAACCACGTGATGGCTCAGAGCCTCCAAAGGTTAAACTTAAAAAGGGAGTTTTCGGTGGCACTTAATTAATAGCTTTTCTGATGTACGTGCATCTTAGTTCTCGGTTCACCATATTTTATTATACATAATTTCGCCGTTCCATGAGGTTAATAACGGCATTGGAGAAGCCTCTATTTTTAAATGAATGGCTTTTAATTAAACTTTTTTAAAAGCCTTAAGAAAATTAGGTTGTCTATATTATGAAACACATATTACCCGATAATGGCGGTAGACGATCAGTTATAGAAAGGCGACAATTCTTATATAGCGAGCATATTCCTGAACGTAGGTCTGGCAAGGAAAGGAGAAGCGGGAACGATAGAAGACGAAAATCAAGAATGCCGGAATAGCGAAAATAATTTAAACAAGCGGGTTCAGTAGTGGTTCTGTCTTTTTGAAATTTGAATAACTGCGATATGGCAGAAACTTTTGTTTAAAGTCTTTAACATGGAGGTAAATTCATGGCATCAAATTTCAAAATTTATTCTTTTAAAACCAGTAACAGTCTCCACCTGAAATTAAGCGGTGATTTTGACGGGAGTTCTGCACATGAGCTCATCAATACGTTAGCAGATTATGGCAAAGGTTTCTATGAAATATTCATAACTACCCATGATCTTAAGAGCATCCATCCCTATGGCATAGAAGTGTTTCAAAAAAGACTTGGTGCATTAAAAAAACAATTTCATGGCATTAACTTTGTTGGAAGAGATGGTCATGCAATTTTAGGAGATTAGAGGGATGCTTTGACCGAATTGAATTATGCCTTGAAACAAAAGTGGCTTTCGAGGCAGAAAGGGCGGGGTCAGCGATGGTTCCGCCCTTTCATTCTGCCCTGTAATGTCCTAACCATATTTGTTTTTATCGATTTTGAGTGAAGAATTCTCAATTTGCTTCTATAATCCTCCCAATAATACCATAGCTATGCATTACTATATATTGTATTATTTTTTTCTTGACATACAAGATACAATTTCATAATAGTTTTAAAAAGAATTTTTTATACACTCCAAAGAATGGATTTTTTTGACCCTGAGAGGCAGACAAAAAGGAGGGTTTCAAAAATGCCTACCTACCAAGAAAGCCGCCAATACATCAGAGCTAAGATCAGATGGCCTATTACTATACGGCATGCTGATGGTCTAATAGATGGACAAAAAACAGATCTCATAACTATGAACCACATGTTAACCGATAATGGTTGTAGGCGTATGGGGATTGAACGGCGACAATTCTCTTATACCGCACATATTCCTGAGCGCAGGTCTGGTAAAAAACGCAGAAGCTGATTTGACAGAAAAAAGCCGATAACCTCAAAATAAACAATATGTTAAAAAGGCAGAGTATTAGCGGAAAGATGTAGTCCCTAATGATTGAAATATTAAGAAAAATGTTTGAAGCTAACCCCGATAAATCCACAATCGTATTAAATTGTAAATGTTCAGATTGCGGATGCGAAACAATAATTGAGATAACGCCAACATCAGGAGGATTTGGATTGAAGGGTGGCGCTTTATTTAATTGTTCACCTGAAGGGTATTTAGCAAAGTGTCCTGTTTGTTACAAAGCAAATCCAATAATATTGCATGACCCACATATTACACGATAACGAAGGAAGACGTTCAGGCATTGATAGGCGACATTTTTCTTATGATTTTCACATTCCTGAACGTAGATCTGGTAAAGATCGAAGAGGCGGGAAGGATAGAAGACGAAAACAAAGAATATCGAAATATTAAAAACAATTTAAACGGACAGGGTCAGCAATGGTTCTGTTTTTGTTATTGTTGTTGCCTATATATAACTGCAATAAAGCGTAAATATCAAAGTCTTAAAATTCGTGTGATATTATTTTCTCAGTAAAGGCAGATTTATTTTTGGAGTTTGCCTTTTTTGCATTTTTGTGAAAACTACGATATATGCAATGTAAAATTAAACAGTTAAGCCTGAGATGATGGCAAGATAACTCAACAGTCGATTCAGACTATCGCTTACATTCTGCAGTAAAATGTGGCTTGTTAAAACTGAACACTTTGCAAGAAATTTTCAATCCAATTATATAAATTTAACACCCAATGGTTAGGTGAGAAAAATGTCTAAAAAACCAACCTATGAAGAATTGGAGCAAAGGGTTAAGGAACTTGAAAAAGTAGCTGATGAGCGCAGGAGGAGATCGAAGGTATTCCTGGCATCGGATCAGGAAAAAGAAGCAATCCTCAACAATCTTATGGAACATGTTATATATCAAGACACTAAAATGAGGATTCTATGGGCCAACCATGCCGCCTGTGAATCTGCAAATCTTTCAAATGAAAAAATAGCAGGGCGATATTGTTATGAGGTATGGCCGAAGCGTAGCGATCCATGCTCAGATTGTCCAGTTATAAAAGCTATGGAAACGGGCCAACCTCAAATGATAGAAAAATCCACGCCTGATGGGAGATACTGGTTCATCCGGGGCTATCCATTTAGAGATAAAAATGGCGATATTGTGGGTGGTATTGAAGTTACACTGGAAATTACCGAGCGCAAGCGGACCGAAAAAACATTGGAAGAGCGGACTAAAAAGCTCAATGACATTCTCGAGAAAGCCGCTGATGGGATCTGCGTATGCCATAACATCCCCGAAGAGCCCAATATGAAATTCACCCTTTGGAATCTCCGGATGACGGAAATTACCGGATATACCATTGATGAAATCAACCGACTCGGATGGTATCAGATGATGTACTCTGATCCGGAAGTTCAAAAGCGTGCAACTGAACGCATGGCCAAGATGCGTAAAGGTGATGACATTCATGCTGAGGAATGGGTGATAACAGCTAAAAGCGGAGAAAATAAAGCGCTGTCGATATCCACTTCGATTGTTAGGAAAGAAAATGGAAAAGTTCACGTTTTAGCCGTTATGCAAGATATTACAGATCGCAAGCAGGCGGAAGAAGCGATTCGGGAAAATGAACGCAGGTATTCCGCTCTGGTTCAAGAATCTCCAGATGCTATTATTTCAATGGATAATACAGGCAATTTACTATCTTTCAATACAACGGCTGAACGTATAAGCGGATTTTCATCAGAGGAGGTTGTTGGTAAACACTTTGCCAAAATTGGCGTCTTGGCAAAGCGATCCATTCCAAAAGCCTTAAAGGAGTTTGCACTTGTTGTTACAGGCATAGAACGTCCGCCATTTGAGCTTACCATTATGAATAAGGATAAGAGTTATTTTTTTATGGAAGCGAATCCTCGCTTGATAAAACAAAAAAGGGGAAAGGCATGGATACAGGTAACTCTTCGAGACATTACAGAACGCAAACTGGCAGAGGGAGAAAAAAAGAAACTCGAAGCCCAACTCCAACAAGTCCAAAAGATGGAATCCATGGGCACACTCGCAGGCGGCATTGCCCATGACTTCAACAATATTCTGGGGATAATAGTTGGTAATACTGAACTGGCAATGGATGATGTTCCGGAGTGGAATCCGGCAAGGCACAATTTGGAAGAGATTCGTACTGCCAGCATACGCGCCAGAGATGTGGTAAAGCAAATCCTGGCCTTCAGCCGCCAAAGGCCACAGAAAAAGAAACCGGTTAGGATTAGCCCGATTATCAAAGAATCTCTCAAGTTATTGCGATCTTCAATTCCAACGACAATCGAAATTCACCAGAATATTTCAAGCGAGTCAGATATCGTCCGTGCAGATCCAATACAAATAAATCAGGTCCTCATAAATCTTTGCACCAATGCAGCCCATGCCATGGGAGAAAAAGCGGGCTTCCTGGAGGTTAGCCTTGAACATATTGAATTAGATGAGAATTCTGCATTTCATTATCATGACTTATTCTCTGGGAAATATGCAAGACTGACTGTAAGTGACACAGGGAATGGTATTGAACCCAAGATCTTGAAACGGATATTCGATCCATATTTTACCACCAAGAAAGTAGGTGAAGGTTCAGGAATGGGGCTTTCTGTGGTTCACGGCATAGTCAAAAACCATGGCGGTAATATCTCAGTAATTAGTGAACCAGGAAAAGGAACTATTTTTCATATTCTTTTTCCCTGCATTGAAGATGAGCCGGAACCGGAAGTTGAGATTGCATTTGAGATTCCCAGGGGCAATGAAAGAATACTTTTTGTTGACGATGAAAAGGCTATGCTCAATGCAATTCAACCGATGATAGAACGCCTTGGTTATAAAGTGATTGCAAGGACGAGTAGCATTGAAGCCCTGGAGGCCTTTCGTGTAAATCCTGATAGATTCGATCTGGTCATTACCGATTTTACCATGCCTAATATGACAGGTATAGAACTGGCTAAAGAAATTTTAAAATTACGGTCTGATATACCTATAATTCTTTGTACCGGGTATAGTGAACATATAAATGAAGATAAATCCAAAGCAAGCGGAGTCCGTGCTTTTCTTGCGAAGCCTGTTGTTTTGAGTGAAATTGCAAACACTATCCGAAAGGTGCTGGATGATGACTAAAAAAGAAGGCTTATTCCAGAAAACCTGGAGCCCGCGATCACTGCAATTGAATGCAAAAATCTAAACTTGTTTGATATCAAAACAGTATCTTAGCAACCATTTTATTTTTCACGCCAACAGGATAATCGC
>QMMZ01000206.1 GCA_003647525.1 Deltaproteobacteria bacterium
TCCTTAACAATCTTGATTTATTTTTTAAAGCGCGTGGTTGATGGCGGACCGGTTTCGTTCTTAGGGAAAGATCTATTTGTCAAAGTGGCAACAACTTGAAGTTTGAAACCATTAGATTTTTTTAAAAGGAGATTGTCGCTATGGCTAATGGAATTGTGAAATGGTTCAGCAACCAAAAAGGTTTTGGATTCATTGAACAGGAAGATGGTCCTGATGTATTTGTTCATCATTCAGGAATCAACGCATCTGGTTTTAAATCCCTTAATGAGGGTGATCGAGTTACATTTGACATCGAGCAAGGGCAAAAGGGTCCTGCCGCTGTAAATGTAATTGTAGTTTAATTAAATATTTTATAACAAAAAGGGCACTCCGTCAAATTAGCGCTGAGTGCCTTCTCACCCCGCTATGTTTCTGTATTGAAACAGGTTCATCAACGCTACAAAAAAGCATGAAGGCCAAATTTCCGATTTCAATGTTCCGTGAACGCTTACAATTAATCATACTGTCGGTAATTTTGCTTGGCCTGCCTTTTCTTGGCATTACCCTTGCCGGTCTTCCTGTCCAACGCTATCTGGAATTTCCGCCTGAAACACAATATATAGACCATGCGCCTTTTTCCTGGATTGCCTTTACAGGTTATAGCTTATTTATTGTTGCTGCTGTAATATTACCGATATTTATAAAAATTTTCATAAAAGAAAAACAGGTCGCTCCAAAACCCACTGAGTTTTATCCATTTCCGTGGTGGGGATGGCTTGGAATAATTACAGGTTTGACAGCATGGTTCCTTGCATGGACTCGTTTACCCTGGTTTGCAGTATTTCAGCCCCATACATTTATTGCCTTATGGCTCTCTTTCATACTTGTCATAAATGCGCTTACATATAAACGTACTGGAAACTGCATGATAATTAATCGTCTGAAATACTTTCTTATGCTTTTCCCTGTCAGCGCAGTGTTCTGGTGGTTTTTTGAATATTTGAACCGTTTTGTCCAAAACTGGCAGTATATCGGCGTACATTTCAGCTCTTTGGAATACTTTTGTTATGCAACAATATCTTTTTCAACTGTTCTTCCGGCTGTTCTTGGAGCTCGCGAATGGATACAAAGTTTTTCATGGGTTGAAAAATATAATAATTTAATTCCCTTCGGCATTTTTCAGTCAAAGCCAATTGCTCTGTCTGTTTTAATAGCATCCAGTGCAGGGATAGTATTAATGGGTATCTGGCCGGATTATCTTTTTCCTCTCCTCTGGATATCACCGCTTTTAATTATAGTATCTTTCCGGATTTTGTCAGGAGAAAACCATGTTTTTTCAGATATTGCACGGGGAGACTGGCGTCTGGTTATATCATCAGCCCTGGCTGCATTATTCTGCGGGTGTTTTTGGGAAATGTGGAACTACTTCAGCTTAACCAAATGGGTATACAGCGTTCCATTTGTTCAACGATTTCAAGTGTTCGAAATGCCTATTCATGGTTATGCGGGCTATCTTCCTTTTGGGCTTGAATGCTCGTTAATTGGAAAAATCCTGGCTCAAATTTTTCGCAAGCCGAGTTTGTAAATTTCTGGTAATTCAATATTGAACACTTTACTTAATAGCAGCCGTTGTGTAATTAGGGCTCGCTAAACAGGACGGCTATGAATTGATTCATATATTGCAAGAAATATCTTGCTATGATAATAATTATCAATTGCAAGTGAGTTAAAGTTAAGGTGTTTTGTTTGGTTTAAAGCTGAACCATTACAACGTAAGGAGAATAAACGCTATGTTTCGGGAAAATCTTCAAAAAATTGTTAGCGGAAATGATTTGAATGAAGCTGAAATGTCTCAAATGATCGCTGAAATATTTTCAGGTAACGTTACTGATGCCCAGATTGGCGCATTTATGGCGGCTTTAGCCACAAAAGGCGAAACATTTGAAGAACTGGCCGGAGCGGCCCGAGCCATGCGCAGAAAAGCTCTGCGCATTCAGGTCTCAGCCCCCAATGTGGTGGACACATGTGGAACCGGTGGAGACGCTGCTCAAACATTTAATATTTCAACCACAACCGCTTTTGTTGTTGCAGGTTGTGGTGTAACGGTAGCCAAACACGGGAATCGTTCTGTGTCAAGCCGATGCGGCAGTGCGGATCTTCTTGAAGTCCTGGGGGTAAAACTGGATACAAATCCGGAAATAGTAGAAGAAGCTATTCAGGAAATCGGCATTGGCTTTTTATACGCACCTCTTTATCATGGAGCAATGAGATATGCTGCCAAAGCGAGAAAAGAAGTTGGGATTCGCAGTATTTTCAATATGCTGGGACCCCTGACAAATCCCGCTGCTGCGAATTGTCAGCTTCTTGGAGTCTATGCGCCTCATTTGACTGAAATGTTTGCTTATGCTCTGAGAATGCTCGGCACAAAACACGCATTTGTCGTACATGGACACGACGGGTTGGACGAAATTTCAGTTTGTGCTCCGACACGTATATCCGAACTCAAAGATAATCTTGTAAGTACCTATGATATAACTCCGGAACAATTTTTTGAAAAAACTGCAAATCCAAAGGTTCTGGAAGGAGGAAATCCTGAAACTAATGCTAAAATAACCAGAAGAATTTTTGAAGGAGAAAAAGGTCCAAAACGCAATGTGATATTGATAAATGCTTCCGCAGCACTTGTTGCAGCGGGAAAAGCAAAAGATTTCCGGGAAGGAATAAAGCTTGCTGAAAATTCCATTGACAAAGGAGCTGCTATAGAAAAAATAGAAAAGCTCGTTCGTTTTACACAGGAAAATGGATAAATGGGAAAAGATTTTCTAGAAGTAATAGTTAAACATAAAAAAGAAGAAATTGCAGAGGCAAAAAAACTTATTCCGGAAAATCAACTTTGTAAGGATGCTTTTACATCTATTAAAAGACGGCATTTTATTAAGAAACTTGAGAAACCAGGTTTTTCAGGAGTTAATATCATTGCGGAAATCAAACGTGCATCCCCCTCTAAGGGCGACATTTGTCCGGACATGAATCCGGCAGCATATGCTCAGGAATATGAAAAGGGAGGAGCTGCTGCTATATCCGTGCTTACGGATCAGCCTTATTTTAAAGGCAGTTTAGATGACCTTAAAAAAGCTCGTAACGCATCAACCCTGCCTGTGCTTCGAAAAGATTTTTTAATCTCTTCATATCAGATATATGAATCTTCAGTCATGGAAGCAGATGCGCTGCTTCTTATAGCCCGTATTCTTTCGCGGGAACAATTGTGTGATTATTTAGAACTTTGCAACGAACTCAAACTCGATGCTCTTGTGGAAATATACTCGGAAAAAGATCTTGAAGCAGCAACACTGGCAAAGGCCAGGCTGATCGGAATTAACAATCGGAACTTGAGTTCTTTTGAGACCAATATTGATAATGCAATAAAACTTGTATCACTTCTTGAGCCATATCAAATAGCTGTTGCTGCCAGTGGAATACAAAACAGAGATGATATTGTTAAAAATCAGCAAGCAGGTATATGGAATTTTCTTATCGGAGAAAGTCTTGTGAGAGCTGAGAACTGCCAGGCATTTCTAAGGTCTCTCATGGGGGTGGGTTAGATGAATAATAACTGTCCTCAGGTTAAGGTGTGTGGTCTAACCAGTGTTGAGCAAGCTATAGGATGTGCTAATCTTGGGGCAAATGCAATCGGCTGTGTTTTTTTCCCAAAAAGTCCAAGGCATTTGTCTGAAATTCAGGCAAAAGAAATTTCCATGGCCTTACCTTCAGAAGTAAAAACCGTAGGAGTATTTGTTAATGAGAGCTTTTCGAATATAATGCATAAGGTTGAATTCTGTGGCCTTAATGCAGTCCAGTTGCACGGCAGGGAATCCCCTGAGCTTGTCAGCAGACTTCAAAAAGAAAACCTTATTGTAATAAAGGCTTTGTTTGCAGAAGGAAAGCCGAACCTGGATGAAGCAGAAAATTATAAAGCATCAGCATTTCTGGTGGAATGCGGCAAAGGAGTTCTGCCGGGAGGCAATGCAATAGGATGGGACTGGAAGAAAGTTAAAAGTTTTGGCTATAAATACCCCCTGATCCTGGCCGGTGGTCTGTCGCCCGAGAATATTTCTCATGCTGTATCGGTCAGCATGCCGGATGCTGTGGACGTCAGTTCAGGTGTAGAGTCTGCCCCAGGCCAAAAAGACCTTGGCAAAGTAAAGTCCTTCCTGAAAGCAGTTTCCATGTGCGAACTAAAGAAAAACTTCAGGAAAATTTTTTAAAAAATATCAACCACAAAGCACTTCCTTTACAATCATCGAAGTATCAATATTATCTTGATGATATACATCACAGACCTCGACAGTATTACAAAGTATAATTCTTTTTACTTTCAAGTTAAAATCTTTGAGCATCGAAAAGAACTTTTTATAGGTTGCGGGCTTAGTCTCAAGATAAATACCATATCCTTCAGCTAAATGATAAATTTTTGCGAAATGATGTATCAACAGATAAAAGCAAGCTGCTGAAAAGTATTTGCAATGAGGCTGTTTATACAGTTCAGGACAAAACCTTCCCATATTAATCTGTTTAGAAAACCTGTTTAAAGACAATACCAGGGCGTACGAGATTCGTTCGTGCGTTTTTTTGTCAGTAATAAAATATTCAACACAATCAGCTTCTTTACAGTAAGAAATTTCATATCTTCTCAAAAGCAAAGGGAGTTTTTCTTGCATAAATTTTGATAATGGCAAACTTAATTCCCCCTCTACCCTTGTAAGTGTTCACGAAACATTGAAATTGGAAATTTGGCCTTCATACTTTTGTACCGTTCTTCCCAATTTCAAGTTTCAAGCCCTGAACGGTTAGAAAACTAATTATTATCAATTGATTATTTTTCCTGCATTTTTTGGCGATCTTTTCTATTCAGCCTCTTCTCAAGCTCCCGTTTTAGCCGATCTTTGGCAGGTTGCGCCTGCCTGAATACATGCTCCGCCTTGTGAAATTCCAGAACACGAACATCCGAAATATAAGGCTCTATATAGATATCAGGGCAGACAACACGCAGTTTCTGCCTGGTTATACTTTTCTCCATTATTTGAAAAGTGTTAAAAACA
>QMMZ01000207.1 GCA_003647525.1 Deltaproteobacteria bacterium
CTTTCATTTGTTGGGTGATCTCTGGTGGTGCTGTGGCAGCAATTTCTTCCAGCACTTCCATGGCAATATTATCAGTTAAATCAAGCTCTTCAGGTTTTGACGAAGTACATACCCAGCGGAATGGACCAAAACCATAATCAAAACACATGGGTCCCATGATATCCTGAACATAAGATGGATATCTGAATGTCCCATCAACTTTCATAATATCGGCACCAGCCCTGCTTGATTCCAGCAAGAATGCATTTCCATAATCGAAAAAATAAGTGCCTTTTTCGGTTAGTTTATTGATGGCAACAACCTGTCGTTTCAATGACTCCTGAACCCACTTTTTAAACTCTTCAGGTTTGTTTGCCATCATCTCATTCGATTCTTCAAAAGTCAATCCTGCGGGATAATAACCACCAGCCCAGGGATTGTGCAGTGAGGTTTGATCTGAACCCATATCAACATGAATATTCCTTTCAGCCATTCGCTCCCACAGGTCAACAATATTTCCAAGATAGGCGATTGAATGAGGTTTTTTCTTTTTTTGAAATTCCAATGCCATGTCAATGGCCTGATCTACATTTTCTGTAATTCCATCCACCCAGCCCTGTTCGAATCTTTTGTAGGCGGCCTTAGGATTTACTTCTGCTGTAATACTTACCACACCGGCAATATTTGCTGCTTTGGGTTGAGCACCACTCATACCACCAAGTCCTGAAGTGATAAATAATTTTCCTTCCAAAGGTTCGCCGGGTTTGCCAATTTTTCTTCCGGCATTGAGTACTGTAATAGTTGTACCATGCACAATTCCCTGAGGTCCGATATACATAAATGAACCTGCTGTCATTTGCCCATATTGTGAAACACCCAAAGCGTTGAATTTTTCCCAGTCATCAGGTTTGGAATAATTGGGGATAACCATTCCATTGGTTACAACAACACGTGGAGCATCTTTGTGTGAAGGATACAACCCCATCGGATGACCGGAATACAAAACAAGTGTTTGCTCATCTGTCATTTCGGCCAGGTATTTTATGGTAAGCCTGTATTGAGCCCAATTTTGAAAAACAGCACCATTGCCACCATAAGTGATCAATTCATCAGGGTGCTGCGCTACGGCATTATCCAGGTTATTGGAAAGCATGAGCATTATGGCAGCAGCCTGTATTGATTTATATGGAAATTCCTCAATTGACCTGGCAGTTATTTTATAATCCGGCCGAAAACGGTACATGTAAATCCGCCCATATTTTTCCAGCTCCTTTTGAAACTCAGGAGCCAGTATATTATGATGTTTCGGATCAAAATAACGCAAAGCATTTTTGATAGCCAGTTTTTTTTCATCAATCGATAAAATAGCTTTCCGCTTGGGTGCATGACTGATGTTATTGTTAAAAGAAGGCATTTTAGGTAACTCCTCTGGAATGCCTTGCAGGATGGCTTTTTGAAAATCTGTAATTTCCATATTATTGTGTTGTTTTTAATTATTTGAGTGCTCAAAATTAAGTAATTAATTCAATGGTATTTTAATTTCAAGAGGCATAATTTTATTTTCTACTTGCTAATACCGTTAACTTTTTTTTCCCTGCCTTTTCCTGATTTGTCCTTGACAAATATCTACAATTGTCTTATATTAGCAAATTCTTTATTTAACTTCTTAACCAAACCAACTTCCAGTCTAAACCAGGCTTTATTTACTATTATTAAATTCTTGAGTTATGAAAAGCAAAATTATACTGTTAATTTTAGTTGGGCTCTCAATGGTTTTATTAGCCCAGGACAAAAATTTAACCCTTGATGATGAAGTTATAGGTACTACCTATTATGATCTTCAAACATGGCGGACCATGCAAAATCGTACCTTTTATAATGATGATGGGACTATAGGATCTGTTTGGAATATGGGAATGGATTATCCGGATTTCCCTGATATGGGAATTGGATACAATTATTATGACGTAGGTGAATGGGGAGAATATCCTGCACAATCAATCACCTCTGGTTGGGCAATTAATCCATCCTATACAGCTTATCAGGAAGATGGTGAAATATGTGTTTCTCAGGGAGAAGATGGACTGTTTGTAAATATTCGGGAAACCAAAGGGAATGGCCCTTGGCAGGAAAGTTATTTGGAAGGTGCCGGATTTAAACATCCGGTTGTAATTACAAATGGTGTAGATCACAGTATTATTCAATTGTTATATTTAAAAGCTGATGAAAGTTTTACACCAACACCTGCTCAACCAATCCGTGGTTTTATTTGGTATGCCCGTTCCTCCGATGGAGGACAAACCTGGGATATCAATCAGCAAATTTCTGAATTGGGTCCTGACAATTATTTAGGATTTACCATTGGGTCTTATTGCTGGGCCGAACCAAAACAAGATGTCATTGCTTTTGTGGCAGGTGATTATTTAACCGACCTGGTTTTGATGAAATCAGAAGATGGTGGTAACACCTGGCAAAAGACTGTAATCTGGGAGCACCCATATCCTATGTTTGAACTTTTTACGGTTGATTCTGATACTTTCTTTTGCAATGATGGTGGTATTTCAGTTGCTCTGGATAATCAAAATAGAGCCAATGTAACTTTTACTGTAAGCAGGGTTTACTCCTCAACTGCTCAGGATTCAATTTGGTATGACCCAAAAATTGATGGAGTTGTTTACTGGAATGAAGACAGGCCAACTTTTACAAATGATATAAATGCTTTATGCCCATTTGCAAATTGTTCTTATACCGAATTGGTGGAAGATTACAGCCTGGTAGGATGGCTGCAGGACCTCAACGGAAATGATACCATTGATCTGTTGGAAGTAAGGCCTTACCCAACACCCGGATTGTGTACGATGCCTCAAATTCTTATTGATGATCAGGATCACATTTTTGTTGCCTATAGTTCCATTACTGAAGGGTATGAAAATGATACAGCTAATTTCCGGCATATTTGGGTTCGATTATCACTAAATGGAGAATGGTGGGGTAATTTTACTGACTTAACAGCCAGCCTTGAGTTTGTGTTTAGCGAATGTGTATACATTTCCATGGCACCTTATATTGATGATTATTTTTACTTTACTTTTCAGGAAGATAATCAACCCGGATTGACAGATCCAACAGCTGCTGTTTATTCTGAAAATAATATAAGGTTTATGTCTCATAATATTGGATGGCCATATTATTGGGTTGAAGCGGGCTTTATCGCTGATTCAACTATTATACACGAAGGTGATACCGTTTCATTTATTAATCAATCTGTTGGAAATGGTTGGATTCAATATTATTGGACATTTGAAGGAGGTATTCCTTTAAATAGTTATGAATCTAATCCTGATATTATATATTTTAATGAAGGGATATTTGATGTTCAACTTTTAGCAAATATTTCTGATACGCCTATTACTGATGTTGAAGTGAAAGAAGATTACATCACCGTCCTTCCTGCAATCAATATTAACGAAAATAATAAAAAGGAAAACTTAGAAATTTTCCCCAATCCCGGAAACGGAATTTTTACTATCAATTTAAATCTTGAAAATCCTAAGGATATTACACTGAATGTATATAATATTCTTGGTAAGTTTATTTTAGAATCTACCAGTGGAAAAATAGATGATCAATTGAAGCTTGATCTGACAGATCAGGAAAATGGGATTTATTTTATTCAAATTAAAAATGGGAGTACACTGATTACCAAAAAAATTGCCGTTCAACATTAATCCCGGTAGGAACGAGTTCATGTCCCGGTAAATTAATTGCCGGGATTTTTTTATTCGTGAAACTCAATTTTCAAAAACGAAGTGCATTGACCCCGAGTAATTCGGGGGTAAGTTGAACGAATCCCGATAGTCCCAAGGATTCGGGATATCGGGATAAATGAATTTAAGACTTCGATGCTCTTCATCGTGCTGAAAGAAATTCAGCGGTTTTCTGCGAAATCTGCGAGAACTAAGTTTTCCTTGTACAAAGGCGGATATTCGTATTAAATTTTATCCTTTGAATTTTTCAGGATCTGGTATAAAAATTCCCTTGCCCTGAAAAGCTGTGCTTTAACAGTCCCCAAGGGCAGGTTCAACTCTGTAGCAATTTCGTCGTACGAAAATTCTTTAAAGTAACGGAGTTCAATTAATGTACGGTAATGTGGTTTTAGTTTATCAACCACCTCATGCATTAATTTGATTTTTTGCTGTTTTACCAGCTCTTCCTCAGGATCGAGTGTTTTGGAAGGTATTTTGTTAGCCAGTTCAGTTCCGGCTTCATCATCAAAGTTCTGGTCGATAGAGAAAGTATATTTTTTCTTTTTGCGGATAAAGTCGATACAATTGTTAGATGCGATTTTAAATAACCAGGTACTAAAAGCATAATCCGGAGTATATTGATGCAATTTTTTGAAGGCTTTACCAAATGCTTCAATGGTTAAATCTTCAGCATCATGCGGATTGTTGGTCATTTTCAGTAACATAAAATAAAGTGAATCGCGGTAATTCTTCATCAATTCGGCATAGGCTTTTTGGTCTCCATCGCCAATAGCCAGCTGAACCAGTTGGTAATCACGTGCGGCTTTTTCTGTTAAATGTGTTGTTACTGCCATCTATTTCTCTTAATAATCAGGTTTGTAAGTATCATTATTGGAAAAACACCCAGTAAAAATAATTCAATTAGCGGCGAAAATAATAATAATTTCTTTTCTACTAACTTATCACTTGCTTTTTTAATAATCACTAATTGACTTAAAATCCTGATTCCAAACAGGATCAGCACGATCGAAATATTAACTTTAAGTGTTAGTAAAAAAATAAATGCAATAATTGTGACAATCAGGCTTATTGAATACAATCCCAACAAAAATTTATGTTTAAACTTATAATATTTACTGGTAGACAAATGTCGCCGTTTTTGCATCCACCATTCGCTAAATGTTTTTTTGCCTTCTGATATAGTAAAACTATTAGGATGAATTTCAATGCTGGTATTCTTTTTATTAGCTACTTCGTTGATAAACAGATCGTCATCACCTGAATCAACATTGTAATGCGATATAAATCCATTGTTTTTGAGAAACAATGATTTTTTATAA
>QMMZ01000208.1 GCA_003647525.1 Deltaproteobacteria bacterium
CTTCTGCATGTTTGCAGAAGTGTCCGGCATTACCGGATAGATAAGACCGGATATGACTCTGAGTCCTTCAAGAAGATTATAAATTACAGCTTCAAGCTGTTTTCTGCTGGATTTTTTCTTCGCGAGTTCCCATGGCGCTGTGACATCAACATATTTGTTCATCCGGCTTATAAATTCCCAGATAGCTATGAGAGCCTTATGAAATTCAAACTTTTCCATGGCGTTCTCAACTTTATCAATAGCCTTAATTGCATCTGATTCAAGGCCAAGCTGTAACTCCTGCTCTAAAACAGGATCAACTTCCGGAATTTCCCCTGAAAAATATTTGTGAGCCATTGCAAGAACCCTGCTAAACAGATTCCCCAAGTCATTTGCCAGATCAGAATTAATGCGCTGCACCATAGACTCTTCAGAAAAACTGGAATCAAGGCCAAATACCATCTCCCGCATGATAAAAAACCTGAACGCATCCAGCCCGTATTTATTTTTTATTTGAAGGGGTTCTATAACATTGCCCAGGCTTTTGGACATCTTGCTCTGGTCAACATTCCAGTATCCATGAACATTCAGACGCTTATAAAGCGGAATGCCTGCTGCCTTTAGCATAATAGGCCAGTAAATACCATGGGGCTTAAGAATATCTTTGGCAACAATGTGATTAACATGCGGCCAGAATTTTTTAAAAAGTTCTCCATCCGGGTATCCTACGGCAGAAATATAATTTATTAAAGCATCGAACCAGACATATGTAACATAGTTATCATCAAATGGAAGACTGACACCCCATTTAAGGCGTGTTTTTGGACGAGATATACACAGGTCTTCAAGCGGTTCGCTTAAAAAAGACAAAACTTCATTTCTGTATCGCTCGGGGTATATGAAATCAGGATTATTATTAATATGGTCTATAAGCCAGTCCTGATATTTGCTCATCTTAAAAAAATAATTGGATTCCTTGATAACTTCAGGTTTTGTTTTATGATCAGGACATTTGCCGTCAACAAGCTCTCGCTCAGTGTAAAACCGTTCACAACCAAAACAGTAAAGTCCTTCATATTCACTAAAATATATTTCACCCGAATCATATATATTTTGCAATATATGCTTCACTACTGCGACATGAGCCGGGTCTGTGGTACGTATAAAATGATTGTATCTAATTCCGAGTTCCGGACAAAGCTCTTTAAAAAGACCGCTTATTTTATCTACGTATGCCTTGGGGCTAAGATTCTCATTTTTTGCGGCACGAACAATTTTGTCTCCATGCTCATCAGTACCGGTAAGAAAGAAAGTCTCTCTATCACGCATTAAATTATATCGGCACGCAACATCCGCAACAATAGTAGAATAAGCATGCCCCAGATGAGGCCTTGCATTAACATAATAGATGGGCGTTGTTACATAAAAAAACTCCGACATTCCCTATTCCTTTCCTGTTATAGACTTTCAGATAATTAATTTCACAAGGCCAGAAGGAGGAAGGCGTATTAGTTATACGTCAACGACTGATAACACAGTGAAATTATTTATCTGAAAGTCTATATAATTTCATCTAAGCGGGCCTCTATTTCCGGACCACTATCTAAACGAATGGTTAGCCTGTTACGTATTAAGTTGTGACGAATAACTTTGCCCTTGCCGCCGGATGTATTTACTATTCTGCCGATTTTTGGAAATTTTTTTCTCAAATTTTTATAAGTTTCACGTTCAAAAGTCAGACAGCACATAAGGCGACCACACATGCCGGATATCTTGGTTGGGTTCAAGGACAAACTTTGGTCCTTTGCCATACGTATGGATACAGGATCGAATTTTTCTATGAATGCCGAACAGCAAATTTCACGCCCGCATCTCCCTATGCCACCGCACATCTTGGCCTGATTGCGTATCCCCACCTGCCGCATCTCAATTCTTACCCCGAACTCCTTGACAAGCATCTTTACCAACTGCCGAAAATCCACACGGCCTTCAGAAGTGAAGAAAAATGTCAATTTACCTGCATCAAATGTGCTTTCAACAGAAAAAAGATTCATTTTAAGCTCTAATTGTTTTATGCAGTAAAGACAAAAAGCGTGAGCCTTTTTTTCAGTCACACGATTTTTCTTTCTTTGCTTAAAATCTTCTTCATCGGCTAAACGGAAAACCTGTTTCAAAGGCCTGTTCGACAATTTTTCCTCATAAGGGACAGGTGGAATGACAACAACGCCTAAACCAAGCCCCTGCTCGGTTTCAACGATCACATTATCATCCTTATTTAAAACAAACGCACCGCAGTCAAAGTCATAAAGTTTACCTGCAAGTTTAAATCTTATTTTAACAATTTTTCTCATATTCCAAATTTTTCAACCTTTGGGAACGGGGTTTAAACCCCGTTCCTTGCAAGCCTCAATATCATTACTTCTAAAGTCAGTCTTAAATTTGTGTTTGCCCGTATATTTTTCTGTGCCGTCTGAATGGCTTCTATTTTTGAAAGAAGCGATTTGACCGCAATTTTTTGTGAAGCATATTGAATCTTGCGGATCAAGTCTTTATTGATAATTTTTTCAGGACTATATTTATAAATAATCAGATCACGCAAATAAGTTTTAATAATTTCAAGAGAGTCCTGAATAATTTCTTTGTTTTTTGATAATCTTTCCGCAAATGAGAGAAGTATAATAATTGGCTCTAAAGACAAAGATTCGGTCTTTTCCAATCCAATAATATTTAACAACCAGTCCCTGAGGCAAATCCAATTCGTCTGGCTATTCTTTTTTATCATAGAAAGAGCCTTTGTCATACTCCCGTTTGCCATGGCTGAAAATATTGCTGCATCTTCAGCATTAACTCCATGCTTTTCAACCAGAAAAGTCTTTAGCTTTTCTCTATGAATGGAGCTAAATCTGATATGCTGACAGCGCGATACAATTGTTGGAAGCAAATCAGATGCCTGCAAGGCGGTAAGTATTAAAATAGTTCGCTCAGGCGGTTCTTCCAGCACTTTAAGCAGAGCGTTAGCTGCTTGAGGATTCATGGTCTGGGCATCGGAAATTATAACAATACGTAATCTTGCCTCGTATGGCTTTAGAGAGAGTGTATCACAGATGTCACGGATTTGATTGATCTTGATAAAATTACCAGACGGCTCAACACGAATGATATCCGGGTGGTTACCTGACTGGATTTTCCTGCATGATCTGCAATGACCACAGGGATCCGCTGCTGACAAGGCTCCCCCCCCCCAGCAATTACCTGCCATTGCAAAAGCGAGAGCAACAGCGCTTTTCCCAATTCCATCAGTACCGGTAAAAAGAAGAGCATTAGGAATGGCCCTTTTCAGAAGAATATTTTTTAAAAGTCTTATTGGCTGTTCTTGATCTATTATTGATTCAAACCAGGACACAAATTTAATTATCTACCCGTTCTTTCAGTTCTTTCCCGGATTTGAAAAAAGGAAGTTTTTTTGGTTTTATTATTACCTGCTCGCCGCTTTTTGGATTTCTTCCTGTGTAGCTTTTATATTCTTTAACAAAAAAACTGCAGAGGCCTCTAATTTCAACACGCTCTCCTTTTGCCATAGCGTCCGCCATGCTATCGAAGAATATTTGAACAACCTTTGCTGCCTCCAATTTTGAAATGTTAGCCTCAGCTTTCAAGACTGAAATAAGTTCCAATTTATTCATCTATAATCCTCCATGCAGTAACTGATAATACAATATATTGTTTTATTAAACATAAGTTCATAAGAAGTCAAGCGGTTATGCTATAGATTTCCAGATAAATAATTTCACTGCATTATCAGTCGTCGACGTATAACTAATACGCCTTCCTCCTTCTGGCCTTGTGAAATGAATTATCTGAAAATCTATAATAGTTCGGATATTATTTCAACATCATCTTCACCAACTTCCACACTTGCAAACTGGCCAAGAGCTTCAATATAAACCACAACCCGCTCTTTCCCCTTGTACCTGATAAAAGTTCCCGTTACACCTGCAAAAGGGCCGTTAATCACCATAACCATGTCCCCTTTTCTCAAATCTTTGCCGGTTGTCACATCATTATTGCCGGCCACCATGATTTTCAAGGACTCAATACTTTCCTGGGGAACCGCCAAAGGACCGTTCTTGTTTCCAAGTATACGTACAGCTCCGGCAGTTTTAACGATCTCAATATGCTCATAAGGATTAAGATCGCTCTTAACAAACAAATATCCTGGAAAAAGAGACACCTGTATCATGGCTTTTCTATCACGACGTTTGCTCCTGACCCTAACCTTTGGGAGAAAAACCTCGATTGATTTTTTTATAAGGCCATCATTTACAACGTTTTCGAACCTGCTTTTTGTATGAAGAACATACCAGGATCTGACAAGTTTATCTATATAATTTTTTGTCAAGTTATTGAAGCCTTTCCTTTACAACATACTCAATTAAGATTCTGTCTTTTGACCCGAGTGCAATTTTCAACGAGGCTGGATTAAGTACCGGCTCAATACCTTTCAGAAAAGCTCCGGGCGGCAATGTAATATTTTCTTTAGTTATAGTATAAATATTGCGACCAATAACCGCTTTGCTCAGATCAAGCTTAACATTTCACACATAACTGCCCGAACAAGGGTCAACCCGGCAGAGTCCGGTGCAGATGAATTATTTTCATTCTGTTGAGAATATGAAGGTATAGAAATGCAAACTATGATAAAAAAAGGCACTAAAAATAATATGAATATTTTGTATCTCATTGTAATGTTAGTAAAGACATATAATTTCAAGAAAGCACGCCTATATACTTTTCACAAACTTTTTTCAAACAACAAAAGATTTATCATCAAACTATCTGATATTATAATTTTTTCAATATAAAATATTAAACTATTAGATGGGATTTTTACGAAGCCGTCAATTAACATCAAAACGCATATTAAAATTGCTAAAACAGTTCACCATTTCTTGACATAGGGTATTCAAAGGGTTATAAGTTTTTAGATATGGAAAAAATCGGGGCGTGGCGCAGTCTGGAAGCGCACTTGAATGGGGTTCAAGGGGTCGGAGGTTCAAATCCTCTCGCCCCGATCACA
>QMMZ01000209.1 GCA_003647525.1 Deltaproteobacteria bacterium
ATTAAAATACCTTTTTAAGGATGAGGTCCGCCTGCTAGGCAAAGAATTAGGACTTCACGAAGAATTTATCTGGAGGCAACCATTTCCCGGCCCCGGTCTTGCCATCAGAATAATTGGAGAAGTAACAAGCCGGCGGCTTTCAATATTAAGAGAAATAGATGCTATTTTACTTGAAGAGATAAAAAATAATAGATATTATAAAAAGGTTTGGCAGTCATTTGCCGTTCTTCTGCCTGTAAAAAGTGTGGGCATAATGGGCGACAAGCGAACATATGAAAATATTGCAGCTATCCGCGCAGTTACCAGCAAGGATGCAATGACGGCAGACTGGGCAAGATTACCTCATAAGCTTCTTGGAAATATCTCAAACAGAATTATAAATGAGGTAAAAGGAATAAACAGGGTTGTTTATGACATCAGTTCAAAGCCGCCAAGCACAATAGAATGGGAATAAGGGTTCAGGGGTTTGGAGCGTGAAATTAAGGAGTATATAAATGGAAGAAAAGGATACATCAAATTTTAAGATTGGTATTGATGATGAAAGCCAGGATCACCGGTTCCAGGAGGAAATGGAAAATATACGTATAGAAAAACTAAGGAATAGAATCACTTTTATTTCAGTTTTGATACCATGTGTTATAGGTATTATAATTTTTTTAGCATATCTTGATATAAAAAAGAGAGTAGCAACGGTTCACGATACCGGAACCACGGATGTTAGGAATCTTTCAAAGGCTCTGGAGGAAAAATTATCCGACTTAACCTCAAAATATAAACAACTCGAGGATTCGTTTTCCAAAATCGAAAATCATACTTCTTCCTTACAGACAAAATTAAACGAAGCAACAACTGCAATAAAATACATAAGGTCTGCCAGAAAAACCGACAATAAAGGGTTTAAGAATTCAATATCTAAAATCGAAAAAAAATCTTCATCTATCAGCAATGACCTGAAAAATGTTTCATCTGAACTAAAGACCTTTGATACTAAATTTAATAATAAACTGGCAAAGTTGTCTAAAACTGCGGATAAAATATCTATTGAACTAAATAAACTAAAATCTGATATTTCAATGCTGTCGGCAGTAACAGTAAACAAAAAAACACTTGATTCCGCACTTAAAGATGAACAAAAACTTTATGACCGGAAACTGAATCAATTAAAAAGAAATATTGAAAACAAAATTATCTCCATGCCGGCAACTCAGGTGCAACCAAAAACCGCAACTGAAAGCACAATCATAGAACCTGGGGAAATTATTGAACAGGATATCAATCAGTGAAGTGGTCAGGGATCGGGGATCAGGGATCAGGGGTCAGATAAAATCTTCTCAATTCTTTCAATATCCTCAGGAAGATCTACTTCAGGTGAATCATAAGTAGTTACAACCACCATGATTTTATGGCCATGCTCAATTGCCCTGAGCTGCTCTAATTTCTCTATGGCTTCCAGGTTTCCATATGGAAGTTTTCTGAATACCTCTAGAAATTGTCTGGTATAAGCATAAATACCCAAATGCTTATAACTATCATAGCCGGTTGATGAATCACGACAAAAAGGTATCGGCGATCTGGAAAAATACAGAGCAAAGCCCCTGTCGTCAAATGTAACTTTAACATCCTTTGGATTTGTTATTTCATCTTTATTAATAATCTTAAAAGCAAGTGTGCTCATCTCAAGATCCGGAATTGTAAAAAAGGGTTTTACCAGATCTTCAATACATCGGGGGTCAAGAAGGGGCTGATCCCCCTGGACATTCACAATAATATCATCCAGGTTAAGGCCAATAAGCTCAGCAGCCTCTGCAACTCTGTCGGTGCCGGATCTATTCTCTTTTGAAGTCATGACGGCATTGCCGCCAAAATCCTTTACAGTATTAAAAATTCGCTGATTATCCGTAGCTACAACAACATCTGTTATGCTTTCTGCTTGACTTGCTCTTTTGTATACCCAATTTATCATGGGTTTCCCGGCAATAAGTGCAAGCGGCTTGCCTTCAAATCGCGTTGAACCATATCTAGATGGTATAATTACTACTATCTTCATAACCTTTATTCACTCCATATCAGGATTTTATTGACCGTTAATTATAATTTTGTTTATCTTGTTTTGTAATAGTTCACCACGGAAAAACACGGAGCTTCACTGAAAATTATAAACAATAAGTAACTTACTATAATAACATTAAATTTGGATGTAGATTCCGAGCTAATCTCTTGGTAAAAAACAAGGCAATAAAAAAGACAACAAATCAGAACGAAGCTCAATTGATCAATTATCTCAAAATAACTCGTTTGAGAGTATGCCCATTGATAATTCAGTGTAATTCCGTGAAAATCCGTGGTGAACTATTACCTTATTTTTAATAAAAAATCACTGATGTCCTGTCATCATATAAGGTATAAAAACAATGAATCTAAATTCTTTAGATAAAATCCTTACTTCTGTTGCGTCAGGAGAGACAACTGTTTACGATGCAATAAAGTCTCTTAAATACTTGTTGTTTGAGGACATTGAATATGCACATATAGACCATCACCGCTCACTACGCAAGGGATTTCCCGAAGTCATATTCGGACAGGGGAAAACATCAGACCAGATTATTGGCATATTGGAAAAGATGATGCTGCAGGAAAATATCGTATTAATTACGCGTATCAATAAGCATAATGCAAAAAAAGTGATCTCGCGTTTTCCGGATATTGAATATCATGAAGATGCTAATATGGCTGTATGGAAAAAACATGAGATAGCTATGCAAGGTAAAGGAATCATTGTCGTACTTTCAGCAGGCACATCAGACATACCTGTTGCAAAAGAAGCTTGTCTTACAGCAAAGTATATGGGAAACAATGTTGAATCAATTTTTGATGTTGGAGTTGCAGGCATCCACAGGTTATTTGATCATAAAAAATTAATAGATAAAGCAACTGTACTTGTTGTTGTTGCTGGTATGGAGGGGGCACTTCCGAGCGTTGTTGCAGGCATGGTCAGCAAACCGGTTATAGCGGTTCCGACAAGCATAGGTTATGGTGTAAATCTTGGTGGCTTGACAGCTCTTTTTGCCATGTTAAATAGTTGCAGTTCAAATATTGCAGTTGTAAATATAGATAATGGATTTGGCGCAGGATATATGGCCTCTGTAATAAACAGTGTATAAATTCAAGTATGGGAACCAGGCAACCTTTACAAAATCAGAAAGGAGATAAACCTGTATGGATAACAACAGACCAGTGTTTAATATGGATCATGCACGGGAAATAACCGATGGGGATATGGAATTTCTAAACGAGCTAATCGAAATATTCAAGGCCGATTGTTCTGAAAAACTGGCAGGACTCTCACGGGCCATAAAGGAGAAGGATTTCAAGGCTATTGATGGGACCGCCCACTCCCTGAAGGGATCTTCGGGCAACCTGGGGTTGACCCGTTTTTATGAAATTTCCTACAAGCTTGAGAAGATGGGCAAGTCGGAAAATATCGAGGGCGCAGATGAAACCTTAAAAGAGCTTGAAGAGGAGCTTGAAAGGTTTAGGAATTTTGTCTCAAAACCAGGGTGGGAGGAAAAATGAAAGCTCTTGTTGCAGAAGACGATCTGAGTACACGCCTGCTCATAAAAAAGATAGTGGAAAACGAGGGATACGAAGTCCTGGAGGCAAAGAACGGCTATGAGGGGTGGAAGATATTTCAAAAAGAAAAGGACGATATCTACATTGCTCTTCTTGACTGGATGCTGCCGGAAATGGACGGCATTGAACTCTGCCGGCGGATAAGAAAGGCCTCTGTCACGCATTACGTCTATATCCTGTTTCTGACATCAAGGCGGGATATAGAAGACATAGTCGAGGGACTTGAAACAGGTGGCGACGATTACATGACAAAACCCTTTGCCAGGAAAGAACTTGTCTCCCGCATTGGGGTAGCCAGTAGAATTTCAGTCCTTGAACACAAGCTGAACGAGGCAAACAAAAAGCTGCATATCCTGGCCATTACGGATCCACTTACCAGACTTCTGAACAGAAGAGAACTTTTCAGACGTCTTGAAAATGAAATATACCGCGCGTCCCGTGAAAAAAAACACTACTCACTGATCATAATAGACATTGACTACTTCAAAAGGGTCAACGACACCTTGGGACACACCGCTGGCGATATGGTCCTGATCGAAATGTCAGACAGGTTAAAGGCCGAACTGAGGCCCTACGATATCATCGGCAGATATGGCGGAGAGGAATTTCTCGTCGGAGTGCCGGGGACAGAGGCCGAATCCAGTAAAAAAATTGCGGAGAGAATCCGCACCTCAATCTCCGGCAAGCCTTTTCAAATAGGTGACAACAAGCTGGATATAACCATAAGTCTCGGCTTAACAAGCGCTATTCCTGAAGGAAAGAAAAAAGACATATCTCATATTCTCGAAGCCATGATAGAAGGGGCTGACAGCGCCCTTTACATGGCCAAGGATGCGGGAAGAAACAGGGCAATGATATATGATGAATAACCGAACAAAGCCTTTGATCATGTGTATCGACGACGATGAAATGACTCTGAAGCTTTTGGATCGGCTGATCAGAAACGCAGGCTGTGATATAATAACTGCCAAAAGCGGCAGGGATGCCCTTGAAAAGGTCAAAAAGACAAGACCAGATACCATCCTGTTAGATATTATGATGCCGGATATGAACGGGTATCAGGTCTGTTCGAAACTGCAGGAAAATGATAAAACTTCTTATATCCCTGTAATATTTGTCACAGCCCTTGAAAAAGAACAAGACAAAACCAGGGCATTTTCCGTTGGCGCTACAGACTACCTCGTAAAACCAATCAAAAAAGATGACCTCCTGCAGAAAATCCGCAAACATATAAAAACAGATACGCAATGGAAAGAACTGCGGAAACATGACAGGGGATGGCGCGAAAGGCTGCTGCCATCTGAATTTCTTCAATTCAAGCAATTTCTCTTTGCTCAAATAGCCTTAAAACCTGAAAAATATTATAAATTTTCAAACATTCCTCCACAAAAGCTTTATTTGATATCCCAAGC
>QMMZ01000210.1 GCA_003647525.1 Deltaproteobacteria bacterium
ATAGCCATCAAAAAAGTGCTCGGCATCGTAAATAACTTCCCGACCATTTTTTTTAAGGAACTCTACGCTATCTTTTATCATAGCAAGATTTTCCTGCAGGGTATTGTCCATGACCTGCTTAACATGAAGATCCCAGGTTTTGCCGAATATTGTTACAGCAGGGGTGCTGCTTTTAATAAGGGCTTTTAAGTTTTGATCCTCATCAGCAGTAACTCCAGGTTTTCGAGTAGAGCCGAATGCACTGAGACGGGCGTTTTGAAATTTAATATTTTTTGCAAGCTCAAAAAAGCGCTCGTCCCTGGGATTGGAACCCGGCCAGCCACCTTCTATGTAATGTATTCCAAGGTTATCAAGCTTCTGAGCGATCTTTATCATTTCTTCAGCACTGAAGTTGATATTTTCTCCCTGAGCCCCGTCCCTCAAGGTGGTGTCATATAACAGAATTGGTTCCATTTTGTTGTTCTCCCAAGAATAAAAGTAACCGTTCACGGTTGTCGGTTCACAGTTCACAGTTTTTTCAACCGTGAACAGTTACGAATAAAGATACATCTTTACTATTGTCCATCCAGAAATGAGATATTTTTTGCAAGGTCAAGGAAAACGAAGATTTTAACCGGAGGAATACAATGAGTATTTTGAGGATTAAAATCTGAGTTTGACGCAGAGATTGCGGAAAAAAGCCATTTCTGGATAGACAATATCTATTTTTTTCGGTTTTCAGGTCTTAATGCTCTGACAGCGGCGCCTGCTTTCCACATTTCAGAATTATGTATAACATCAAGTTCTTTTCTCAGTTTTACAAGATAATCAGGTGCGCTGTTGGCCTCAAGAACTCGTTGTGTCTCTTTACCGGTTTTAACCCGGTCATAAAGTTCTTCAAAAACAGGAGCTACTGCATCCCGAAATTTCGGAGCCCAGTCAAGAGCCCCTCTCTGAGCGGTTGTGCTGCAGTTTGCAAACATCCAGTCCATGCCGTTTTCTCCAACAAGACGTATAAGACTCTGAGTCAGTTCTTCAACTGTTTCATTAAAAGCCTCGCTGGGAGAATGACCATTTTTTCTGAGAATATTGTATTGCGCCTCCATGGTGCCGGCAAGACATCCCATAAGGACTCCGCGTTCTCCGGTAAGATCACTATAAACTTCCTGTTCAAAGGTGGTTGGAAAGAGATAGCCGGAACCTATTGCTATTCCTAAAGCAAGAGTTCTTTGCTTTGCTCTGCCGGTATAGTCCTGGTGTATCGCATAACTGGAGTTTATACCGCTTCCGTCCAGAAAATTTCTTCTAACGTTTGTCCCTGATCCTTTTGGAGCAACCATAATAACATCTACATTCTCCGGGGGTATAACACCTGTCTGCTCTTTATAGACAATAGAAAATCCATGCGAGAAATAAAGAGCATCTCCTTCATTAAGGCATGCTTTTACCATTGGCCATGTGGCAACCTGTCCTGCATCTGAAAGCAGTTCCTTAATAATAGTTCCTTTTTTTGCTGCTTCCTCAATGGGCAACAGAGTTTCACCCGGGACAAAACCGTCTGCAACAGCTTTATTCCAGTATTCATCTCCTTCAAGCTGTCCTATTATTACATTAAAACCGTTATCTTTGAGGTTCATGGACTGAGCTGGGCCTTGAACCCCATATCCAAGGACAACGATTGTTTCATCTTTTAGAACTTCCCTTGCTTTATCCAAAGAAAATTCGTCTGCTGTTATTACTTCTTCTACAACTCCACCAAAATCAATTTTTGCCATCTTATTCTCCTTTAATAAATAACGGTTTACAGTTCACGGTTGTTGGTTTATAGTTATTGGTTTACAGTTATGCATTTCCACGCTGGAGCATGGGAACGAGAAAACATTTTAACCGTTAACCGTGAACTGTAAACCGCAAACTGTTTATTACATCTATACAACTTTTGGCTCGCGGGATAGAGCAATAATCCCTGTTTTAGCGATCTCCTTGATTCCTAAAGGTTTCAGAAGACTCAATATGGCAGACAGTTTCTCTTCATCACCAGTTATTTCAATTGTGTAATGTTCCAGTCCGACATCTATTATTTTAGCTCTGAAAATATCGACTATTCTAAGTATCTCAGCTCGGTGTTCGGGTTTGGCGTTAACTTTTATAAGAGCCATCTCTCTTTGAACAAATTCCGTGCCTGTAAGTTCGATTACCTTCATTACATTTATGAGCTTGTGAAGCTGCTTCATAATTTGTTCCAGAATAACCCTGTTCGCTCTAGCGACAATTGTAATCCTTGATACATGAGGTTCGGTGGTTTCGGCAACGCATAGGCTGTCGATATTATAGCCTCTTCCACCGAATAATCCTGAAATTCTGGAAAGTACACCGGGCTGGTTTTCAACCAAAATCGAAAGTACATGTTTTTCTTCTATCATGATTAATATCCTTTTTTTTTATTATTACCCAGGTTGAGCGATTAGCTGTTAGCCATTAGCGATTAGCTCTAAAAAATCAGGGCATTACGTTAATTAGAAATAATACCCAACGGGTAAAAATTTGTAATAGCAAAACATCCTGGAATCATTAAACTAATAGCTAACCGCTAAAGGCTAATTGCTTAATTCAGGCTAAACCAGCAGCATTTCTGTTATGGGCGCGCCCGCGGGAACCATTGGATAAACGCATTCTTCCTGTTCTACAACAAAATCCATGATTACTGCTTTAGGCGTGGAAAGGCCTTTTTTGAGCACTTTTTCAACTTCTTCCGGTTTTGTGGCTCTTAATCCTACTGCTCCATAAGCTTCAGCCAGTTTAACAAAGTCCGGAGCATATTCCATAGAAGTTTGAGAATAACGTTTTTCGTAAAAAAGCTCCTGCCATTGTCTGACCATGCCAAGATAACTATTGTTCAAGATTACAACCTTAACTGGAAGACCGCATTGGGCAGCAGTTGCCATTTCCTGGATATTCATCTGAATACTGCCATCTCCTGCAATATCCACTACAATTTTTTTGGGGCAGGCCAATTGAGCTCCTATTGCTGCAGGAAGTCCAAAACCCATTACACCCAGACCACCAGAAGTAATAAAATGATTTGGTTTGTCAAAATGATAATACTGGGCGGCCCACATCTGATTCTGACCTACTTCAGTAGTTATTATAGCTTTTCCCCTGGTTAGTTCGTAAAGCTTTTCCACAACGTATTGAGGCTTGATAACTTTTTCTTGAGCATATGCCAGGGGTTTTGTATTTTTCCACTTCTCAATCTCTTCAAGCCACTTTTTTCTCTTTTCGTTTAAATCACTCAGATCTTCCTTGTCTAAAAGCTTATTAAGTTGTGCAAGTGTTGTTTTACAGTCTCCGACAATAGGAACAGTAACAGGGATATTTTTTTGTATCGATGTTGGATCAATATCTATGTGTATTATTTTTGCTTGTGAAGCAAATTCATCGGTTTTCCCTGTAACACGATCATCAAAACGAACACCAACAGCTATCATCAGGTCACAAGCTCCTGTTGACATGTTTGCCCTGTATGTGCCATGCATGCCAATCATTCCAAGCCACAGAGGATCTGTGCCAGGAAACGCCCCCAATCCCATTAAAGAAGCAGTCAAAGGAGTTTTGGTTTTTTGTGCGAACTCTGTAAGCTCTTTTGAGGCTTTTGAAAGAACAACTCCGCCTCCGGCAAAAATAACTGGCCTTTTGGCATTCTTTATAAGACTCGCTGCTTTGCTAAGCTGCCTGATATTTGGCTTATACGTAGGATTGTAAGACTTTAAATGAATCTTTTTTATCGGCGTATAATCAACTTTGGTTGCCGCGACATTCTTGGGAATATCTATCAGAACAGGTCCCGGACGTCCTGACTGGGCAATATAAAAAGCTTCTTTTACAACCCTTGCCAGATCTTTAGTATCTTTAACAAGGTAATTGTGTTTTGTGCATGGTCTTGTTATCCCAACAATATCCACTTCCTGAAAAGCATCGTTTCCAATAAGCTGGGTGGGAACCTGGCCGGTAAATATAACAATTGGAATTGAATCCATATAGGCGGACGCTATTCCAGTAACTGTATTGGTTGCTCCAGGACCGGAAGTAACAAGAACGACGCCCACCCCGCCGCTGGCTCTTGCATAACCGTCAGCAGCATGTACGGCCCCTTGTTCATGGCGCACAAGAACATGATGTATATCGGTCTTAGCAAGTTCATCATAGATATCTATGACAGCGCCACCCGGAAATCCAAAAATAGTTTTTACGCCTTCTTCCTTTAGTACTTCCATAAGGATTTGTGCACCTGTAAGTTTCATGATAAATCCTTCCTTTCAATTTGCGAGTTGTAAATTAAGTGCCTAAAGTGAGCTAAAGTATATTAAAGTGCCTAAAGTTAAGGAATGCGCCTTCGGCGCTACCGATTTTAATTTTTTTACCATACAACTTTGCTCACTTTATTTCCGGCTGAAGTTATAATCAAGCTCTGAAAATAGATAGCACGCCGAAGGCGTACCACAACTTTAGGCATTTTAGGCACTTTAGCTCACTTTAGGCACTGTCTTTATTACTTTACAATTGCTCCATCGCTGGCAGATGAAACCATGCGAGCGTATCTGGCCATATAGCCATGGGTTATCTTTGGCTCCGGGGGAGACCACTTTGATAATCTATTTTGTATCTCTTCTTCAGATACTTTGAGCGTTATATTTTTTCCGGGAATATCTATAGAAATCAGATCACCTTCCTGTATAATTGCAATAGGCCCGCCCTGCATAGCTTCAGGAGAAATATGTCCTATTGCAGCACCCCTTGTGCCACCGGAAAAACGGCCGTCTGTAAGAAGTGCGACATGAGCGTCCAGTTTCATACCTGCAATTGCCGAAGTCGGAGTCAACATTTCGCGCATACCAGGACCGCCCCTTGGTCCCTCATAGCGGATTACAATAACATCTCCTTTTTTTATTTTGTTCTCCATTATTGCTTTACCGGCATCTTCTTCTGAATCAAACACTCTGGCAGGGCCTTCATGGCATAACATTTCATCAAGAACCGCTGATTGTTTTACAACACA
>QMMZ01000211.1 GCA_003647525.1 Deltaproteobacteria bacterium
CAAAAGGACTTCCATTCCCTGGTCCCTGAAATATTCCGATATTGCAGTCGCTACATACGCCGCCCTCATTCTGATCAGGGGATGCATGTCCGATGTAGCCACAACAACCACGGATCTGGCCAGCCCTTCCTTGCCAAGATCATTTTCAATAAATTCACGGACTTCTCTTCCTCTTTCGCCAACGAATCCAATGACATTGATATCCGCTTTTGTATTTCTGGCAATCATGCCGAGGAGAAAGCTCTTGCCAACCCCTGAGCCTGCAAATATCCCCATTCTCTGACCTCTGCCGCAACTGAACAGCCCATTCATCACCCGGATTCCAAAATCTATCGGTTCCTTTATCCGACCCCTTTTAAGAGGATTGATCGGGTCAGCATAAGTCGGATATTCGCCTTCTGATTCTATTGGCCCCCTGTCATCAATAGGATTGCCCAGACCATCAATGACCCTTCCCAGAAGATTATGCCCCACTTTGACATTTGACTTTTTTCCCGTGGAAAGAATCCTGCAGCCAGGCCCGATACCATCAAGATTTTCGAAAGGCATTAACAGAACCTTTTCTTCTCTGAATCCCACAACTTCGGCGCCGATTGCTTTATTGCTGCCATTCAGATAAATCCGGCACATATCGCCTATGGAAGTTTTAGGATTATAGCCTTCCACCAAGAGACCGATAACCCCGCTTACTTTTCCATAGACACGAAAGGGGTTTGTCCTCTTGACGGCATTATGATATTTTTCAAAATTCATCATCGCGGATACCTGATACCTGGTCCCTGATTTTTTTTAACTGCTGATCCAGCCTGGCATCGAGTGTCCCGGAATGTGTCTTTATCACTGCCCCGCCCTGATCAATTCCTTCGTCCTTCTCAATCAATATATCTTTGAAACTATCGAGGAAATCGGATTTTGCTTCCGTCATGTAACGATAATCTTCAGGGTTCAAGCGGATACTGACATTCTTCTTCTCCTGTATCGTCCTCATGGCATCGCTAATAACAGAAAGAATAACGTCTCTGTCTGTTTTCACTTCCTTATGGATAACACTGCCGGCTATTAAAAAAACAAGATCGATTATTTCCTTTTCAGCGTCTTTTAGAAAGTCTTCTTTTAATACGTTTAATTCTCTTGTCAATTTTGCAAGAGATTCCGCAGCAAGAGCCAATTCCTTCTGTTTCCGATTGATTCCCTCTGTTTTTCCTTTCGAAAATCCTTTGCCATAAGCTTCTTTTGCCGCAATTTCTATTTTTTCCTCTATGGGTTTTTCAGGTTCTTCGATTTCAAAACCGATATTCATATTATTTTCACGGACATTAAAATTTGCTTCATTGGCCGGGATATGACATATGCCCGGAATAAAACGAACTTGCGCTTTCCCCCTCAAATCTGTGAGTTTAATGTCCTGCGCCTTGACGATTTTATTGGAATTAGACAAACACATCCTCTTCATGACCCGTTGATATGGTTATTTTTTCTTCAGCTTCCAGTTTCTTTGCGGTATCAATAATCGTTTTTTGGTTTGCTTCAACCTCTGACAGTCTTTTTGGGGGCATCACCTCTATATCTTCCCTAAGCATTTCGGCAGCACGTTTTGACATATTTTTAAAAATTTTTTCTCTCATTTTCTCGTCAATTATTTTGAGTGCACAGGCTAACGCTTCACGATCTACAGCCGCAAGCAAAACTTTTAAACTCCTGTCATCTAAATTGAAAATATCATCAAACGTAAACATAAGGCTTTTGATATCAGCCGCTAACTCCGCATTTGAGTTTTCAAGTGAATCTAAAATCCTATTTTCATCTGTTCGGCTCATCCTGTTTAGAATCTCCGCAATCATCTTAACGCCGCCAAGTTGCTCTCCACGATCTTTTTCTGCAACCATTTCGGATTCAAGCGTTCTTGCCATATCCTCCATAAATTCACGCGGAACGCTTCCCAGTGTTGCGATTCTCTTTGCAATGTCTGCTTGCTTATCAGGTGAAAATTGTTCCATAATCTCAGATGTCTGTTCCGGTCTAAGGTGCGCCAGTATAAGGGCTATGGTCTGAGGATGTTCCATTTTTGTGAAATCAATCAATGTTTGTGTGTCTGTATTCCTCAAATTTTCAATAATCGGGCTTTCCATTAAAAAGCTGCCATCTTCAATTGTTTTTATAAGCGCTGCCCCTTTAACTTCTCCCAGTGCTTTCAATACAATGCTTTCGACAGCACTGCCTTTCACAGACATAATCCTGCTCCCTTTTGCCTCGGCAAGCGAGCAAAATTCCCTGGCAACACTTCCTATATCTTCATTTGCCAATCCGCTTAACCCGGTCATACATTTTCCGATACGCCTGATTTCATCCGGTGAAAGGTTCCTCATTACATTTGCTGCCACGTCTTCGTCCAAAGATAAAAGGAGCACCGCCGCTTTTTCTTCTTTTGTCATGCCCATACGATTTTCCTTTACCTTTATCTGAGCCAGTTTCTCAACAACTCTGCAAATTTTTTGGAATCCTGATCCGCCAACTTCTTGACAACATCCAGGCCTTTGAGACTTTCATCCATCTCTCCTCCTCCCAGATCCAACAAAACATCTTTGTTTTGTGACTGAGCAACGCCGGCAGGAAGAGCTCGCCCCGCACTAAGGTCTGTGGTCATAATGAATTTAATTAAAGGCCGCAAAATAAAAAATAAAACCAATATAAGGACAATTAATGGAACAAAATATTTTATTAACGGAAGAACCAGATGTAATTTAGCCTTCCAGCCCTCCTCTTCAACAGGTCCCATTTCCACTTCACCTTTTCTGAAAGGGATGCTGGTTACCACTATCTGATCTCCCCTTTTAGCGTCAAATCCAACCGATCTTTTAACAAGGCTTTCTATCGTTTCTATTTCTTTTTTCGATCTTGGCTGAAATGCTTCAACACCCTCATCATTTTTATTATAAATGCCATCTACCAGCACAGCCATTGACAATTTTTCCACTTCTCCTACCGGCATTACAGTCTTGCTGACAATCCGGTTTATTTCATAATTGATTGTTTCATCCGTTTTTTCATGACCTGTGCCATAGGCGCTTTTATTCAGTCCGCTGGTGGGACTGACAGTGCTTTCCCCTCCACTATCAGAGGAATTCGACTTTTCACTCCTGCGGTGCATGCTCCTTACAACAGGTTCTTCAGGATCATAGGATTCTTCTGTTTTTTCCATAACTCTAAAATCAAGCGTTGCGGAAACCCTTGCCACAACCTTTCCTTTTCCCACCACATTTTCCAGCATGGTTCGAATCCTGTCGGCCAGATTCTTTTCCATATTTCTCTGAAATTCCATTTGTGAATCTGTCCGTTTCGACAATTGAGACCCGCTTTTAGGCGCTGACAGAATATTTCCACCACTGTCAACTATCATTACTTCTTCAGGGCTCAACCCTTCCACGCTGCCGGCCACCAGGGAGGCGATGCCTTCTACCTGAGATGCCCGCAGCTTTCTTCCGGCTTTTAGTTTTATAATAACGGAAACAGTCGGTTTTGCCTGTTTTTCAACAAACAGTGATTCCTTGGGGATTACGATATGAACCCTGCTGTGTTGAATCTCATCCAGGCCGGTGATTGTGCGTGACAATTCCCCCTGGAGGGCTCTTTGATAATTCAGTTTCTGCACAAAATCGGTAACCCCGAAATTCTTGTTGTCAAATATTTCAAAGCCCACGCCCCCGCTTTTTGGCAACCCGGAAGCAGCCAGGGTGAGCCTTAATTCAGACACATATTCAGCAGGAACCAATATGGAATCACCGGCAGAAGATACCTTATAGGGGATCTTTTTTTCCTGCAATGCAGAGACAATCTCTCCGGCATCCTCAGTTGAAAGATTGGAAAAAAGCGTCTTGTAGTCTTTCTGATTTACGAAGACGGCAAATGCCGCTATGCTGATTAAAGTAATAACAGCGACAACAAGAATGGCTAATCTTTTCGATGGGGTTAACGAGTTAAAGACCTTCCATGACTGGGAAAAAAAATGAAGTACAGAATTCATATATTTCTTTCAAAGGGGTTACGGGTTGCTTGTTACTAAGATTTTACGACCCATGCCGCGACCGCTACATTTGCATCCGCATGACTTCCTGATATGCTTCTAACATCTTGTTCCTTACCTGTAGCATTGTTTTAAAGGAAATACTTGCCTTTTCCATGGCAATTATTGCCTCATGAATGCTCCCTGAATCACTGAGTTCCACTTTTTCAATAGCGCTGTCAGCATCTAATTTAAGTTTATTGATTTCCTCGATCTTGTTCTTTAAAAGGGTGCCAAAAGCCCCTTCATTTTCTCCGACTTTACCACTTTTTCCCGGAGTATCTGAAATTGGGGGCATCAGATCGCCCCGAATCAGCATATCATTCATTTTTAAACACCTCCGTGTACTTATTTTGATTGACCACTCGACTACTTCCCAAGTTCCAGCGCCTTAAGCGCCATATTCTTTGTTGCATCGAATGCTGCAACGCAAGCTTCATACGCCCTGTTAGCCGTAATCATATCTGCCATTTCAGTAACTGTATTGATATCCGGCATGGCCACATTGCCCTCTGAGTTTGCATCGGGATGCGCCGGATCAAAGACCATTTTCACGCTTTCTTTATCTTCCACAACAGCTTCCACCTTTACCTTTCGCATCATATCATCAAAACTCCCTTTTAACGGGTCCGAAGAAAAGACAATAACTTTTCTTTTATACGGCCCCCCTTCGGGCGTGCGCGTTGTGTTAACGTTGGCAAGGTTTGATATAATAACATCCATTTTTGCCCTCTGGGCTGCAAGCCCGGAAGCGCAAACCTGAAAAGCCGGCATAAAATCCATATTATTTTACCTCTCTTAAAAAAGTATTCAAGTCCCTGAATTTTCTTGCCAGCAGCTCTACCGTAAGATTATGCATAAGATTATTTTCCGCAAGTTTTGCCATTTCACTGTCAAGGTTGACCTTTTCCCCTGAATTAATCACCTCAAAACCAGCTCTGTCAGCGGGAATCGACTGTTCGGGCATATG
>QMMZ01000212.1 GCA_003647525.1 Deltaproteobacteria bacterium
ACTTCTTCATCGGCAGTGATTAATTCTTCCTTGCCAATGTCCTGTAAATATTTATCAAGGGAAGCCGTTTCCCTGTTGGTAATAGATTTTGTAATTTTTAATTGCCTCATTATACGAATTCCTTATCCTAAATTACTGATTTTCAATTGCTTAAAGTCGGAGCAAAAAAGTAAACAAATATACAAAAAAAATTCGGCCCCACAAAATTTATTTCAGTTCAATCGTGCTATATATGTAACAACAAACTTCAAGTAATTGTTTATTATTGTGTTAATAAAAATTATAATTCCTGAAAGAAATAGTACTGACGTTTTTTTATTGAAAAAGGTTGTCTGGAGATTAAAATTTTATTTTGAGAAAAAATGAATGATTGCAGTGATGCTTAAATTATAGAATTAAAATATTCATTAATAATTATTTAGCTTTATCTATCACTTTAATTCTCCTGACTTGCCTATTTAAGCATTCTCGCATTCTTTACCTATAAACCCACTCCATAATAGGCTTTTTGTCCGTTAGGGTAAATGCCTTCAATCAAAGTTCCTCCTTTTTTACTATCCATAATATATTTAAGGTCATCGAAAGATTTAACCGGTTCTTTGTCAATAAACATGATCACAAAACCTTCCCTTATCCCGGCATTTTTTAAGCTGCCATTTGACAATGATACTATTCTTAAGCCATGATTGATTTTAAGACTTTCCATATCTTTTTGAGAGACAACCTGGAATGTAGCTCCAAGAATTTCAATGTTGTCCTTTTTAACAACATCTGTATTGCCACTTCTATTTTTTAAGACTACCGTAAACTCTTTAAGCTTATCTCCTCTTTGTACATACACTTTCACTTCATCACCTGGCCTTTTCCGTCCAATAGTTTCAAGTAATGAAGACTTTGAATTGATATCTGTTTCGTTTACCCGCACAATTACATCTCCTTTCTCCAAACCAGCATCAGCTGCAGAACCTGTCTCAATAACTTCAACAACATAAACCCCTTTAATTTCTTCAAGGCCAATTTCTTCAGCAAACTGGCTGTCAATTTCCCTGAAGGAAATACCCAGGTATGCTCGTTGAATTTCTCCAAAATCTTTAATATCCTCAACAACCTTCTTTACAATATTAACAGGTATGGCAAATGAATAACCGGTATAGGATCCGGTATTGGAAGCAATTGCAGCATTTATTCCAATAAGATCACCTTCGGTATTTACCAGTGCGCCACCACTATTTCCTCTGTTTACAACAGCATCGGTTTGGATAAATGATTCAATGGCCGAAACTTCACCAAGGATATTAATATTTCGTGCTTTAGCACTCACTATTCCAGCAGTAACTGTGGAGGTAAGATTGAATGGGTTACCAACTGCCAGTACCCATTCCCCAACCTTTAAATTGTCAGAATCTCCATATGCCAGGAACGGTAAATCTTCTGCTTCAATTTTTACCAATGCTAAGTCTGTTGTCGGATCAGTGCCTATCACTTTAGCCTCATAGGTTCTTCTGTCATTTAATGTAATTTCAAGTTTGGCAGCCTGCTGTACAACATGATTATTGGTAACAATATAACCATCTTCAGTAATTATAACTCCGGATCCAGTGGCAACTATTGGTTGATTGTATCTATATTGTGGATTTCCAAAAAAATTGTTGAACAGATCAAAGAAGTCATTATAGGTTTTATTTCTTTGCTGAAGTTCTGATTTAATATGAACTACTGCATGCACAGTAACATCTGCGGCATCCACAAAATCGGGACCTATCACAGCTGCATGAGAAGAATAGTTAGTAGGAATTATTGGTAGTTGATCAAGATTTGCTTCAGTTCTGTTTACATTGTTTCCCGAAAAGTTAAAAATTATTACAACAATTAACGCACCTAAAACAGCGGCAGAGAAAAATCCCAGAAATCTTTTCATAACATTTTCAATTTATAGTATTAAACAATATTTTATAATTCAAATATATTTTTCCTTATGGCAATTATTATGCCTTTGCACTTAAGAAAGTTTCATACAATTGCATTCAAAATTTGAACTACATATTCAACGATTAGCATTTATGGGTATTTTAGTAGTGTTGTTAAATAATGTTAATAGCTCAATTATGATTAAAACGCTTATTTTTGGTAAAAATTAAATGGGCATTCTCCTTTTAATTGTCATTATGGCATAATTTTATGAAAATTTTATTTGAGAAATATCATGGTGCAGGAAATGATTTTATTATCATTGATGACAGGAGTGGTTTGATTGAATTGTCTACTGAGCAAATCGCCTTGCTTTGTCATCGCAGATTCGGTATTGGCGCGGATGGTTTAATGTTATTGAAAAAGTCGGGATCCCTTGATTTTAAAATGATTTATTATAACGCTGATGGCAAGGAGGGCTCATTGTGTGGAAACGGTGGAAGATGTATTGTATATTTTGCTAAACAAAAGGGCATAATAAGTTCAGAAACCAGGTTTGAAGCCATTGATGGTGAACACCATGCTGTTGTTTTATCTGGCAATACCAAGGATGGAACCGTGTCGCTTAAAATGGCTGATGTTGTTAAAGTTGAGAAATTTGACGATGATTATTTTTTAGATACAGGATCACCCCATTATATTAAAATTGTCGAAGATTTGGATAAGATTGATGCATATAAAGAAGGAAAAAAAATTCGTTGGGATCAAAGGTTTCAACCTGCCGGAACCAATGCAAATTTTGTAACTATCAACAACGATCAACTTTTTGTAAGAACTTTTGAAAGGGGTGTTGAAGATTTAACTTTGGCTTGTGGAACTGGTGTTGTTGCATCAACTATTGTTGCAGCCAAGAGGTCTGATAAACAGTTTAAACAGTATTTTATTCAGACAGACGGTGGAGATTTAAAAGTAAAATTTAAAAAGAAAAATAATAATTATTCGGATATTTGGCTCGAAGGACCTGTTGCAAAGGTTTTCGATGGTATTGTTGAACGCTAATGAAATGATTCAAAAACCAATTATCAGGGAATATCAACCACAGGATTATACTGAAGTTGAAAAGCTTTGGGAAAAAACCGGTATGTCCAGCTCTGTCCGGGCTGATGATCAACAGGTCATCCAAAATACCTATGATAGTGGAGGAAAGTTATTCATTCTTGAAGATCAATTTTCTGGTGAAATAATCGGAACCTCATGGTTAACCGATGACGGCCGAAGAATTTATTTGCATCATTTTGGAATATTACCAAAATACCAGGGGAAAGGCTTTTCGAAATATTTATTAAAAGCTTCCCTGGATTTCGCAATTGCTAATGGCAAACAAATCAAGATTGAAGTTCATCGGTCAAATCAAAAAGCAATTAATTTGTATACAAAAGCCGGATTTAAATACCTGGGAGACTATGATGTATTTATAATCCGGGATTATCAAAATTTAAATCAATAAGATGAATGCTTTCCATGCATATGATATAAGAGGTATTTACAATACAGAATTTAACAAGGAAGATGTATATAAAATTGGTAATTTTTTACAAGGATTGTTAAATGCGAAAAAAGTTTTGGTGGGAAGGGATGCAAGAGAATCTTCCCCCGAAATTTTCGAATACTTGTGCAAGGGAATTACAGATAGTGGAGCTGATGTTTATGATGCTGGGTTAACCACCACTCCAATGATTTATTGGGCAACAGCGAAGTATGATTTTAACGCATCAGTAATGATTACTGCATCACACAATTCCAAAGAATATAATGGTTTGAAGTTTTCCAGGAAAGAAGCTTTACCAATAGGTTATGATACAGGGCTGAAAGAAATTGAGCAAAAGATTATTGATAATGAACCATTACATTTAAGTTCTGGAAAAGGGAAAATTATAGCGTTTGAAATCAAAAAGGATTACCTGGATTTTCAACGACAATATTTAAGTTCGATTTCAGGATTAAAAATAGCCATTGATTGTTCAAATGGAATGGCAGGTCTGTTGATAAGGGAGCTATTAGGAGATAATCCTATTTACATCAATGAAGAACCGGATGGTACTTTTCCCAATCATGAGCCAAATCCTCTGGTTTTAAAAAATGTAAAACAGCTTCAGGATGTAGTGTTGGAAAATAATTGTGACATCGGGGTAATTTTTGATGGCGATGCTGACAGGGTGATGTTTGTTGATGAAAAAGGTAAGTTCATTTCACCTGATTTAATGATCGCATTATTGGGCCATTATTTTTTGGAAGAAAAGGGTCTTAAAGGAAATGTGTTACAGGATATCCGTACATCAAAATCGGTTCCTGAATATCTTGAACAATTTGGAAGCAAAGTTCATATCTGGAAGGTAGGACGAGCGTTTGCTGCACTTAAACTTAGAGAGATAGATGGAATATTTGGTGGAGAACTGGCAGGACATTATTATTTCCGCGATTTTTATTATTCTGATTCCGGGATTATGGCTTGTTTGCTTGTGCTGAGGATCATTTCAAAATTTAATCTTCAGGGGCTGAAAGTTTCAGAAATTATAAATCGAATAAGTAGCTACTCAAATTCAGGAGAGATTAATTTTATAATTGAAGATAAAAAATCGGCTATAAAAGAGCTAACAAATTATTTTGAGGAATCTGAAGAAGTGACGGGTTCATATAATTTTGACGGTTATCGACTTGAGTTTAAAGATTGGTGGTTCAGTATCAGGCCATCCAATACAGAACCATATTTACGTTTGCTGGTTGAAGCGATTGATGATGATACTTTGGAGGAAAAAGTCAATAAGATTAAATCAATAATTAATAAACATAATTAGATGCTCGAAGGAAAAAATTTGATATTGCGTGCGCTGGAACCAACAGATGTTGATGTTTTGTTTGAGTGGGAAAATAATGAAAAATTGTGGCATTTGAGTAATACAATTACCCCTTTTTCACGATTTACAATGGAGCAATATATTTTAAATGCACACCAGGATATTTATACCACTAAGCAGTTACGCCTGATGATCGATAAAAAGGAACCTGATGGAAACAATCCAATTGGTAGTATTGATCTTTTTGATTTTGACCCGACAAAC
>QMMZ01000213.1 GCA_003647525.1 Deltaproteobacteria bacterium
CGGTATTCTTAGTGTTACCTCGCCGGTTTGATTTTTTTCCATTGCGATTCTCCTATTGTTTCATAGTTCAAATATTATCAACTTTATCGCAAGTTTGCTTTTATTGTCAATTTTTTTACGCATCTAAAAGATCTTAATATAATTTGAGATTAATAATTGGGGCCATATTTACAAAATCTTTATCATTCTGAAGAAGCAGTAAGCCGTGCTCAATGGCTATCTGTGCGATCAAGCAGTCAATTGTGCTTCTGACTGTAATTCCCTGTTTTCGGCAGGAAAGATAAATCATGGCTGCTTTACCATACGATATAATTGGATCCATAGGGTGGAAAAACCGCTGACATCTGAGGTGTCCATCCAAAAGTGCATATTCTTTTTTGTTTTTTGCACCTTGAAGAAGTTCCTGATACACTACAGATGCTATTCCAAAAGGGATTTGTTGTTTGATAATATCTTTTAGACATAAAGAAGGCTTATTTTGAATCCCTTTAAAAAAATCTATCAGGACTGAAGTATCGACAAGAATCATTTGCCTGCTCGGCAAGCTTTATAATCATAGTCATCACGAAAACTGATTTTCCCAGCAAGTTTAAGTAAATCAAGTCGCTTCCGGGTCATTACAAATTCCTGCAATGCCATAGAAATAACCTCCTTTTTAGTTTTTATACCACTTAATGCCTGGGCTTCCTGCACAAGAGTATCATCGAGCATAACATTTGTTCTCATAATACACCTCCTTATACACATCAGGATGTACTTTTTTAATATTTTTGTCAAGCAGTTTGTTCGAATTTCAATTATGGAAATCGATCCTGTAATGGTTTTTACCCTGAGTGCATTGACTCAAAAAAGGCAGGTCATATTTTAATTACGTGGCACCCATAATATCTCAAAATGTTTCCACAGGCCGGACTTAATAACTTGACAAAATGTATGGCATGAATATATACATAATGTATGTATGAAAAATACAGAAAAATATTACATCAATGCCTCGGCTTTGATTGGGATAAAGGAAATGTTGATAAAAACTGGTTGAAACACAAAGTCAGCTCTGTAGAGTGTGAGCAAATTTTTTTCAACCGTCCCTTAGTGGTTCAAGACGACATAACACACTCAAAGATTGAAAAAAGATTTTATGCGCTTGGCAAAACAGATTCGAAAAGAGCTCTGTTTATTGCATTTACTGTAAGAAATAATTTTATTCGTGTCATTTCAGCAAGAGATATGAGTCGTAAAGAAAGGAAGGTGTATGACAATGAGAAAGCGAATACCTAAATTTAAGAACGAAGACGAAGAAAGGGAGTTTTGGGCTACTCACGACTCAACTGAATACATTAATTGGAATCAGGCAGAAAGGGTCATACTTTCAAATCTCAAGCCTTCTGTAAAAAAAATATCTCTCCGCCTTCCTGAGTCAATGCTGGAAGAGCTGAAACTTTTGGCAAACAAAAAAGATGTGCCCTATCAATCTCTTTTGAAAATTTTCATAGCAGAGCGTATCGAAAAAGAACTTCGGACACATTAAAGTCCAAGTTCCTTACAAAACGTTTCCACAGGCCGGACTCTCACGACGATCTAAATAATCCTCAATAATGATTTTCAGACGTTCAATCAGGTACAAAGGCAGAGACATTAAGGGATAGTTAATTTTTTTGCGTTGTTTATTCAGGTTAATAACAGTATTTATCTGATGGATAGACGGAAGGGATGCATCAAAGCGAATGGCAAGCGGTGCCTGTTTACTGCCCATAAATTGATGTAAAGATTTCAGTTTTCCTGTTGCGCCTGCTTTAACTTCTATTGGAATAACAGCACCGGCTATCCCGATCACAAAATCCAGTTCAGCATTAGATGAGCGGCCCTCACGCAGCCAATAAGTCAACTCTCTGTTTGGCGTGTCCGAAAGCAGGGTTTGTAAATGCTGTCCTGCAAATTGCTCAGCCATGACACCTTCGTTAATTAATTTCATATCATCCATTTGGGAAACAACACGCCAGTCCAGGCCACAAACAGCATTCATCAAACCTACATCCAGGAAGAGTGTTTTATAAACTTTTTCATTCATATCAGCCTGCAGCGGCAGACCTGAACAATGGCTGTGGGTCACTTTCCCGATAACCCGTGCCATGGACAGCAGTTCAAGATCTTTTTTTATGGTAACACTTTGATCCCGCAGTGAAATGTTACTATATTTTATTTTTTGCCCCACATTTCTTGCAACAAAATTAAAAACATTAAGCATCCGGTGAAGATTTCTTGACCCTGCATATTTGGGGAAATCTTCTCGATAGGTTTCGATTATGGAATTATGAACCTGACTGACATCTTTATAACTTTGAGTGTCGGCAAAAACAGCTACTGCTTCCGGCATTCCGCCAATATAGTAATAAGAGCGCAGTAAATTGGATAAACGTTGATGTACAATTTCACCGATTTTTTGACCATATCTATAATTCATTATAAAGGACTGGAGCTTTTCTTCGCCAAGTGCACCAAGGAATTCAGTGAAAGTCATCGGCCCCATATGAAGATACTGTATCCTTCCGACAGGCATGGAAAAAGAATGATCAGACAAGGTGAATTCCAGTAAAGAGCCTGCACTCACAATCGGAAGTTCAGGTTTGTCTTCATAAAAATAACGCAACGCCGGGATAGCTTCCGGGACGGCCTGTATTTCATCAAGAAACAAGACAGCTTCTTTATTGACACTCCCCATATTTGGCAGAAATTCAATTTGCTGAATAATCTGGTCCGGGTCTTTACCGGAAAATATTTTCGATAACTCCGGATGACGTTCCAGATTCACATTGAGCAAAGATTTTTTATATTTTTTAGCAAATAATTCCACTAAAGTCGATTTGCCCACCTGTCGGGCACCACGAATAATAAGTGGCTTACGATTTTTGTTATTCAGCCAGTTATCAAGAAATTGTAATTGTTGACGTTGCATTGATAAGTCACATCCTTAATTTTTGTTCATTATAGACACTTAAGATATCATAAAATATGAGATTTAACAAACCTTGATTATTATTTTACAGGTGTGTTTCAATAAATACATTATGAATTTACAGGTGTAAAGAATTGAGGGGTGACTTGAGGGGTGACTTGTTCGTCTATCCTTTGCGATTCTCCTATTGTTTTATAGTTCAAATATTATCAACTTTATCGCGAATTTTCTTTAATTCTGAAATACTTGCTGAACAATCTGCTAATACAGATTCCATAATAGCACCTATAATTTTTATTTAGACCATAAATATGTACCTATTTTAGGTCTTAAATTTAATATCATCAAGTTTTTTAATAAAACGATCAGCATCAATACTGCTGTCCGTTAGAAAAGGTTCTGGAAATCCTCCCCGGCTTAGAAAAAAATCCGGGTCCACAGGGACATTAACATGGACAGCTTCAGCAGGTGAAAACGGGAGCAGCCGATGCAGAATAGTCTTGGCGTTGCCTTTCTATTCTAAAAGCCATTTCCAGATAGGGATTGCGTGTATGTTGTTGTTCAATTGAGCCTCATCATCCCAGGTGACGACAGTACCGGAAGAGATTGAAAGTTCTTTCATTGCGTTTTGCAGCCCACGATATTCCCTGTCAAAGGTTTTTTGATCTGACAGCTTCCAACAGACCTGGATCAATTTAATTTTATTTGTTATTGGGTGGCGGGCAAAGAAATCGGTTTCAAATCCCTTTTTTGTGTTGAAATATTCTATCTGGTAATTATTTTTTCGCAAATGCATAAAAACCATGTTTTCGAGAATTTGACCATAGTCGGAGCTGTTTTGAAACCGCATGGCATTTAAAAGGCCCGTGTCAATGGTATATATTTTTACAGGGTTAATCATTCTGGCTTTTTCAGATCTGGTGTGAATGGGCACCCGGTAAAAGACAAAGGCATCCGTCAGGTGGTCAAGGTATGCGTAAAGGTTGTTTTTTGTACATTTTATAGACATACTTTTCAAGGTGTTGTAAAATTTGTTTATGCTGAACTTTCTGCCGGATGAATGCATAAGCGTTTTTACCAGGTGTTTTATTGCTGTGATATTATTCACCCGATACCGTTCGATCACATCTTTGAGAAGGACAGTATCTATATAACTTTGTAATATTTCGATTCTTATATTGGGATCAATGTTTTGAACTTCAGGAAATCCGCCGATTTGGGAATATTCTTTTACAGCTTTTCTTAAGATAGCAGCTGTCTTTGATCCAAAATTTTCTGGTTTGTCAGCAAACAGGGTATGATATCTTAAAAACTCCTGAAAACTGAAGGGGAATATTTCCGTTGTAAGTGAACGTCCTCTAAGACTGGTAGCAATTTCCGTGCTTAATAATTTTGATGATGACCCGGTGATAAATATTTGAATGTCTTCTGAGTCCAGCAGCCGCCGGATGAATAGTTCCCATTGATCAATTCGCTGCAATTCATCAAGGAAGAAATAACAGGTCCTGTTTTTGTTCTCGGGAAACTTACCATAATAAACATCAAGGATTTCTTGGAAATTGCTCACCTTGAATTCAAGCAGTCTCTCATCTTCAAAATTTAAATACAGGATCTGATGCCTGAGGATGTTTTTTTCAAGCAGCTCATTTATTTTTTGAAAACAGAACCAGGTTTTTCCTGAACGCCGCATGCCAATGACAACATCGGCCTTACCTTTTATTTCAGAAAAGGATTGTGTCCGCGGAACGGGACTTGGCAGATTTCGTTCCTGGAAATCATCAATAAATTGTGAAATAATGGTTTTCATATATAGTATTTATCTCTTTTTTAGAGATAAATCAATAGATTTTTATCTTTTGTTCCAGTCTTGTTTGTTTCGTGGTTGTGTAACCATCCAAACCTCCATTTCAATTCGATTTGGATGTTCTTACCATTTTTTTTAAGGTCTTACATTTCGGGAATTTTAATTGTCGTTTTTTGGGTATTATAACTGACGCTGATCACATATCAATCTCTTTTGAAAATTTTCATAGCAGAGCGTATCGAAAAAGAACTTCGGACACATTAA
>QMMZ01000214.1 GCA_003647525.1 Deltaproteobacteria bacterium
AATCTGAAGCTGAACCTTAACTTCCGTTTTATGGTTTCCATTAATTAAATCGGAACCTGAACCAACGGTAGTTCGATTCGCATAAATAGTACGTTTTTACCAAGCAACGGTACGTATAGTGGCATATCTAACGATCTAAACCACTGGTAAAAACTTGTGAATAAGAATAATCTCCCCATTGCATTTCAAATAATAAATTCCGATAAAGTTACCAAAATGGTAATTTATTAGTATCTTTGTCAAAAAGTACTCTGAATGAGAGTTGTTGCTAAAAAGATACTTAGAGAATTTTGGGAGAAACACAGTGATTCTGAACAACAACTTAAGACCTGGTATAAGGAAGCTTCAAAAGCTAAATGGACTGATCCTTCAGTAATTAAATCTGAGTATTCAAAAGCAAGTATTTTAAAAACAGGTAGAGCTATTTTTAATATCTGTGGAAATAAATACAGACTTATTGTAGATGTTAATTACGAACGACAATGGGTATTTATCAGGTTTATAGGGACTCATACGGATTATGATAAAATTGACGCAAATAAAATTTAGGAATAATGGAAATAAAAGTATTAAAAACGGAAGAAGAATATACAAAAGCCTTACAAAGGCTTGAGGAAATATTTCATGCACCCATTGACTCAATTGAGGGGGATGAAGCAGAATTGTTATCTATTCTGATTGAAAAATACGAGAATGAACATTATCCTATCGAAGCTCCTGACCCTATCGAAGCAATTAAGTTTAGAATGGAACAAATGGACATGACAAAAAAGGAACTGGCTGAGATTATCGGGTATAAAAGCCGGGTTTCAGAAATTTTTAGCCGGAAAAGGAAATTAACCTTGAAAATGATAAGAAATCTTCATGAAAAAATGAAAATTCCTTATGAATCGTTGATAAGTAATTATTAACAAAATCTTACAATTTAATCTGTAGCTGAACCTTAACTTCCGTTTTATGGTTTCCATTAATTAAATCGGAACCTGAACCAACGGTAGTTCGATTCGCATAAATAGTACGGGAAATTCTAAACCACAGATTCATTTGCTTAAGAGCCTTCCATTTTAACATAAGGTACACCCTTTGCCCTTTATCGAAGTAGGAGGGAACGCTGAATGCATACAGAATATCATTCTCATAGGTATATATTCTGCTGTCATAACTATCCGTGTCGAACAATGCATAACGAAAAGTAACTTCTAAAGGGAATTCATGAGGCCGGTACATGATATCCTGGTATATCAAATAACCATTTTCAGTTCCTTCAAATTCTTGTTTATAGGTCGTAAAATCAATCCGGTTTTTTAAAATCAGGAAATCAAATGGCCGGTAACTGATAAAAAATCGAAATTCATTTCTGCTAATATCTGATAGCAGTGGTATATAATCATAATCGCCGGAATAATTTTCCTGTTTTTTCTTGTGCCTGAATCTGAAATACATGATTGTATTTCTATCAGGGTTGTAATTTAGTTGAGCATTATAATCCCTGCCTAAAGAAGGCGCATCGGTTTGATATCGTAACCACGGGAATTTATAATAATCAATATATCCGGTTAGCGAAACTTTAGGTAGCAGTAAGGCATTAAATCCTATATATAGTCCTTGTTCATTCAGTAGCGCACTACTTTCAGAAAAAGGATTGGAATACAGGTTGTGATAATCTTTCCCGAAGTCGTGGTAGAGAACCGTAACAATAAAGCGTTCATGCAGGTAAGCATTGATGCCTCCTATTCCTGCAAGTCCGCCATTTGAGGAAGCTGAGAACTCACCGAAAAAACTAATCTTATTAAGATCAATGTTCAGGTCAACTCCATAGTTTTCAAGGGAATTACCACTAAAATAAAACTGTTTGTAAATATCATTATTCAGTTGAAGCGAGAGGCTTAACTTTGTTTGAAATGCCGTAGCCCCAATCTGAAAAAATCGATGCCTGTAGCTAAGCCTGCCACCATAGGCGATAACTTTCAGTGCATCTTTATCCATCAATTCATTAATGGTTCGATGTAATCCTGTTTCAATAATAGTGCTGATTTCGTCTTCCTCTTCCAAAGTATCGGATAATATTGCATTTGCGTCTACATTATTATAGGAGAAAAATCCTGTTAATTCAACACCTTTGATGCCAACAGTTACGGCTGCTCCCCTGAAGAACCGGTTTTCGTTGGCGGAGGTGTTTGGACGTATCCCTCTGCCATATCTTTTAACCTGAGTGCCTTCTGCCGATTTTCCAAATGCCAGCCCCGACCATAAGGTAAGTCCTTGTCCGAATTCCAGATGATAATCGCCAACAACAGCTTTTTTGAGTACACCCATATCGGATACGTATGCATGTGCCGAGAAAAAATCAAACACGTTTGTCACTTTATTTCCGATAAGGACTTTTAAGCTGTCATTAAGTTGATTTTTAAAGACAATTTCACCGGCATCCCTTTCAAGGGTAAATCCGAACCGAACTTTGTTTCTATAGTTAAATCCATAGCGTGCATAATACTTTTGCGGAGGTCCCAAATATGCCGATCCTGCCTTGTATATTGCCGAATCAATGGGTATTTCATATCCAATTGAAGGTTCTAGAACCTGTTGATACCGTAAAATGAGTTGATGGCTTCCGTATTTAAAGGCATTTTTAAAATTGGTTTTTTCTTTATCCCTTGTCCCGGAAGTCGTTATAAAAGGTAAGATGTTTTTTAAGGTTTGCACATCGAATCCCGGAATTGATCTCAGCTCATATAGAGAATACAGTTTTCCATATTCCATAATATAATTATTCAGATTTCTGAGTTGCACTTCGTTAAGCAGGCCTATTTCAACCAGCCTTTGATTATTATCGCCATTTATATTTATTGGGTCTTTGGAATAATAAAGGTATTCATCAATCAGATCGGAATAATCAAGGTTTAAGTCGGTGGTTTGGGCAATGTTCTCAATCTGGTCAGTTATAAATTCTACATTGATGGCTGCAGTTGAGTCAGGTTCCTGGGAAAAAAGAAGGCTTGGAATCAGAAGTATGCTTAATTGAAATATCCAATAGCAGAAATGTCTGTATAAACCTCTATTTTCAATTCGTAATGACATTCTTAGAACTGAAATATTAATGATGCCTGCGGCGAAAATCCTAATGATTCGTGCATAACGGCAGAAATATCAAAACGGATAATATTTATTTTAAAACCGAAACCCATCGAAAAGATTTCCTTTTGTGTAGCAAATCCGCCCCTGAAGAAGAATTTATCGTTAATACCATATTCTAATCCTCCCCGAATAATTATGGGTTGGATGTTCGTATTCTTTTCAGCTTCTATTGTTGCAATGAAACCTGTTGTTATTTTCCAGGCAATCCCAAATTTGAAGATGGCCGGGATTTTTTCTTCATCATAATCAGCAAGTTTAACCTGAATAGGATTGTATACCCATGCACCTAAAGTTAACTGTTCTGTAATGTCAGATTGTAATCCTATCTCAAAAGTTACATTTTTCTTTGATCCATAGTCTTCTCCAAGTGTTGTTTGCAGGTAATCGAGTTGTACTCCAATTCGGAGATATTGTCCGAATGACCTGGCATAGACCAGTCCAACTTTGATGTCGTTGTAAAGATTATATCCAAAATGGTTAAAAGTTAGCCCCAGAACACCAAATTTTACGGGAGCAAGAAATGCGACTGATTTGGTGCTTAACTGATTCAGGCTAAACTGCGATTCATAATAAATACCTACACCAAATTTATCGATAAGAGCTATACCTGCCTGGTTATTCTGAATATTCCAAAAGTCAGTTATTGCTACTGATGACCTGCCCATTCCAGCCTGGCGCGAACCAATGGTAGGGAAATCACCTCCTGCAATAGCTGCATAGTTTAGGAGAAGAATAAAGAAAATAAGAATGGTTTTGTATCCGGCTTTTATCATTAAATAAAATTAAGTAGGTATTGAAATAAAATTTTGATTCTTTATTAAATTCAAATTTGCCACAGATTCACTGACTATGGGGTTGTCTTAAAAGTTTTTGTATTCCTTCGTGATTAACTTTGTGCGACTTTGTGGTTAAATCTTAAAGAGATGAACCACAAAGGATCACAAAGGATACTCAAAGTTACACGAAGTAGATTTATACCATTTTTTAATAAATATTTAAATATTAAATAGTGTTATAAAGTTAATCTTTTTGTAATACTTGCCTGCTCTGTCTGCATGAAGTTAGGTTGGCGGGGCTGGAATATTATTTCTCTCAATATTTTATATTTTTATCAGTGAATCGATGATTTTTTTTCTTTATGCACCAAATCAACATTGGACTAAAAATTATTTGTATTTTGATGGTGAAATTTACAAAATATTTTTAACAAGAAAGATCATGAAAAAATCAATTATAGATTTCCTATACATACTCAAAGAGAATAACAACCGTGATTGGTTTCATGCCAATAAAAACCTGTATGAAGATGCAAGGTCGGATTTTGAACAATTTGTTGAGTTTTTAATTCCGGTTATTCAAAACTTTGATCCAAGGATTGGGAACCTGATTGCAAAGCAAACCCTGTTTCGTATTTATAGAGATGTAAGATTTTCAAAAGATAAAACTCCTTACAAAACTTATTTTGGGTCTTATATAGCTCCCGGTGGAAGAAAGTCGATACAATGCGGTTACTATATGCATATTGAGCCAGGCAATTGTTTTTTAGCCGGAGGAGCACATCGTCCGCAAGGTGAGCATCTTAAAAATATTCGGTCTGAAATCTACTATAACCTCAAGGAATTTGAGGATATTCTAAATGATGCAAGCTTCAAGAAAACATTTGGACAAATTGTTGGAGAAAAATTAAAACGACCACCTAAAGGCTTTCCTGCGGATTTTAAGGGGATTGAACTTCTAAAATTCAAGGATTTTAGGTATAATAGACAAAAAGGAGGCTATTTTGGAGTGCTGATGTCCAAGTGGACAAAAAGGAGGCTGTATTTTTCAACAGCTTTTGCCTACCAACAATTTGGTTATTATCTTTGTTTTGTCA
>QMMZ01000215.1 GCA_003647525.1 Deltaproteobacteria bacterium
CATTGATCAATGGACAGTTAACAGCTGGTTTACAAACTGTTTGTTGGTTTGGAGATAACTCACAGGGATCGAAAGTAAATAGCGGAATATATTTTTATCGCTTAAGAATTGGTGATTTTGAGGTAATTAAGAAATTAATCCTGATGGATGAATAAAAATGAATGTCACAAAAGCATAGTGTCACTTTGTGATATCCTTTGTGCGCCTTTTGCCAAAGGCATTCCAATGGAAGTGGTAAACTTATAAAATACTAAACCACAAAGTATCACGAAGGTTACGCCAAGGCTGCACAAAGTAAAGTAAATTTTATCTTGTACTTTTATCCAGTCTCATTTTATTTATACTATCTTAGCTACACCAATTTTAACAATAAAATCCCCGCTGAATGCACGTTAATGGAACACATTACCGAACTGTCTGGATGGAAGGATCAACAGTATTTATGATTGACCAGACCTTATTGCCTTTTCAATTTCAAATATTTGAAGCTGTTACCCACAATGAAACTTGTTTTGCTATCAAAAACATGATTATCAGGGGTGCTGGTGCTATTGGCTCTGCAGCTGCGTTTGCTATGGCCCAGGCATATATGGAAGCTAAATTGATGCATGATAGTGACCACATCCTGAAGGCGAAAGAAGAGATTGAAGCAACAAGACCGACAGCATATGACTTGTTTTATGCAGTTAACCGTGTATATGAGGCTGGTAAAGAGTCAATTGGTTATGCAATTCTGGAAGCACAAAAAATTGCTGATGAAAATGTTGCAGCAGCCAAAAAGATTGGAGAATTTGGCAATGAAATTATTCAGGATGGCTATCGGATAGCGACCCACTGCAATGCTGGATGGCTTGGTTTTGTGGATTATGGTAGTGCCTTATCTCCCATTTATATGGCCAAAGAAGCAGGCAAAAAATTATATGTGTATGTGGATGAAACCAGGCCTCGTGGACAGGGAGCCAAATTAACTGCATGGGAATTGAAAAATGAAAATATTCCCCATGTGATTATTCCTGATAGTGCAGGAGCCCATTATATGTCGCAAGGTGAAATTGATATGATGATTGTTGGAGCCGACAGGGTTGCTGCAAACGGAGATGTAGCCAATAAGATCGGGACACTTGAAAAAGCAATTGTTGCTGAAAAATATGGTATTCCGTTTTATGTTGCAGCACCAATGTCAACCATTGACATAAACTGTCCTTCCGGGAAAGAAATACCCATTGAAGAACGCGATCTTAAAGAGGTTTTGTTGCAGGAAGGACCTGATGTTTCAGGAAAAATGACCCGGATTTGGGTTTGTAATCCTGGTTCAGATACATTAAATCCTGCTTTTGATATTACTCCTGCTGATTTAATTACAGGACTGATTACTGAAAAAGGAATTATTAAGCCAGATAAAGAATCTATTAAAAACCTGTTTGCTTAATGGATATTGATCAAACAAAGGAAGATGTTGCCTATTTTATGCGCAGGTTATATGACCAGCGACTGACAACTACTTCGGGAGGAAACATAAGCCTTCGATTGGGGGACCAGGTATTTATAACTCCATCACAAACTGATAAAGCTACCATAACAGCAGAGGAAATAGGAGTACTTTCAATATCTGGAGAAAATCAAACACCACATTTAAAACCCAGCATGGAAAGTAAAATGCACCTGGCCATTTATCATCTTCGCCCGGATGTAAAAGCTATTGTTCATGCACACCCGGTTTTTGCCACCAGTTTTTGTATTTCAAAAAAGGAAATTAAAACTAACCTGGCAGGTGAAACCTGGGCAGTAATTGGAATTCCTGTCAAAGCAGATTACCGACTGATGGGAACAAAAGAGTTAGCAGATATTGTTGCTGAAGCAAGTTTGAATGGAAATGTTGTATTGCTCGAAAATCATGGTGTGCTGGCTGTTGGAAAATCCCTGATGCAGGCATACGACCGGCTCGAGGTAACTGAGGTAGCAGCCAAAATTACTTTTATTACAGATTTAATGGGTGAACGAAAAGAACTATCAGCATCTGAACTCAAGGAAATTGATAAATTATTTTAGTTTGAAAAGGACAATTATTACTTTTTTAGCTATACTCTTTTCCTAGTTTTCCTTAACTGCCCAGGAAAAACAGAATGTTACCATTGATCTTGGTTTATCGCAGAACTACAAAGGATTTTTTTATCTGTACAATGGAGTTGTTGAATTTGGACTTACCTATAATCACCAGATTGTGAAAAGTTTGTATGGCGGTGCTTCGTTTCATATTGACTTTCTTTCGAGGAGTAATTCTTCAGCCAGAACAATCGTATATAAACCCAAAGTAAATTTGAATTACAATTTCAAAACAACTTCCTGGTCAAGCATTAATCCCATGGTTTTTGTTGGGTATTCATTTGTAAACATATCCAATGGTGAGTTTAACTATGCTGAAACACAAAAGGGATTTAATACGGGGGCTGAACTAAAATTTATCTGGTATTCAAAAGCAAAAGTTGATTATTACTTTTTTGGACGTTATGACTTTATTTATTTGAACGAGGATTTGAATTTTACACAGCTTGAATATTACCGAAAATTGCATTTGTCAAGTTTTGGAATAGGAATAAAAATCAAACCTAAAAAGAATGTTAGATATCCTACACCAAAAACAATGGATCAATGATCGCACAACAATCTATATCTAAACATATTGTGATCAAACTTGTGGTCTTATTATTTGTGTCCTTTACAAGCGCTTGTAATAAGGAGCAAGAGCCATTAACCCTTGATGCTGATTTTATGACAGTTGCTGATGTGTATCAATATTGCCAGGGTAATTGTGATACTATATATGATTGGGAAAGCTCAGATGTGTTTGTGCAGGGATATATATTAAATTTTAGCAATGACTCTATTAGGCAGGATTATTATTCCAATAGTAAATTTTACTTGCAGGACATCAGGAATGGTATGTTTATAGAAATCAGGATTAATGAAAATAGGGACGCGGTATTTGAAAAAATATGGCCGGCTGATCATAAAAACCAATTCTTTATAAAAGGAACTACGGAACCTGTAATCGCCTCCAGTGACGGTTATTGTACAAAAGGGGTTGTTGTTTCATTGATTCATCCGGATAATATAAAATTTGAATAAATATGAGTGATCAAAAAACTTGTTCATGGCCGGGTAATAACCCATTGATGAATCAATATCATGATGAAGAATGGGGAGTTCCTGTTTTTGATGATCGAAAACATTTTGAGTTTATGGTTTTGGATGCTTTTCAGGCGGGATTGAGCTGGGCAATTGTATTGAAAAAGCGGGAAGGTTTCAGAAAAGCATTTGAGAATTTTGAAATAGAAAAAGTTGCCAAATTTGATGAAGACAAAATTCAGAATCTTTTGCTCGATGCTTCAATCATTCGCAATCAGCAAAAAATAAGGGCAACCATAAATAATGCGCAACGATTCCTTGAAATTCAAAAGGAATTTGACAGTTTTGATAAGTATATCTGGCAATTTGCAGGCAATAAAACAAAATTTAACAAATGGATTTCTACTGATCAGATACCTGCCACCAGTTCTGAATCAGATGCGATGAGCAAAGACCTGAAAAAGAGAGGATTTAAATTTATTGGCTCCACCATTTGTTATGCATATATGCAGGCTGCCGGGATGGTAAATGATCATCTCGTTGAGTGTTTCAGGTATCAGGAACTCAAGGGATACCAACCTTAAAAAGGTTGACATCCCTTGATCTAATAAATTAAAATCTTTTCAAAAAACCGATTATCTTTAGTTTCAACCTCCAAATAATACAAGCCCTTTTTAAGATTAGGTTGGTCAATCTCAATTGTTTTCTGATCTCCTGATATTTTTATATCATTTTTATAAATAATGGTGCCCACACTGTTGAGCAATGATATTTGTATAACTTGTTTGCTATTATGATAATGCAAATAGAAATGACCATTATTAGGATTTGGATAAATTTTGAATGGCTTATTATTCATTGATTCAGAGATATCAGTATTCCAATTCACATAAATATCAAGTGCTTCGGAAATTGCACTTTCGCCACAAACATTTTCTGCTTTTGCACTTAAATGAACTACATAACTATTGGACTGATCCCAGTATATTTTTACCTGTGTGATGGTGTCGCCTGCTACTATCAGCCCCATATTTTCTGGTTCAATTTGCCAGGTATAATTGGTAGCATTTGGAGATGAGGTTTCATAAACGGTATATAACGTTTGAGCTGTTATTACTTCTGTTGGACCAACGGGTAGATCAGGGATTACAGGGTCGGCAGAAACTTTTATGTAGTCAGTTTTGGTGATGCTTTGAGAATTAGCACCATCTGAAATGGTCAATGTTACATCATATTCTCCTGCATCTCCATACCAGATTATCGGGTTTGGTTCTACTGAATTTGTGGGGTAACCACCCTCAAAGGACCAGTCCCAGCTAACTACATCACCATTTGATTGATCTGAAAATTGTACTTCTTCCTGTTCACAAATAATAAGTAGTGAACCTAAAAAATCTACACTTAACGAAGAAGCATCTACATATACTCCATCATGTTGAACATTGTATTGTAAAATGGGTAGCTTGGCTAAATCTTCATTCACAGCAATATTGGTATTCCACAAGTAGAAATAAGTACTATCAGGTGAAGAACTGGCCCCTGATATGTCCAGTATTCCATCATTGTTGATATCCGTTACAAATGGGTTCATAAAAAAAGTAGATCCTGTTACCGTTAAGGGCCAGCCTTCCATAACAGTTCCATCATGGTTATATCCAATATAACCATTATAGAGATTGTCATCCCAGATCAATTCCACTTCATTATCCCCATCTAGATCGGCGATGATAATCTGATTGTATACCGCCCAAATAGGATCGGTTGGCCAGCCCGGTAAATTATTCCCGTATTTATCCCAAACATATACCTTACAAAGAGGGTTAATATAGTCGTAAATCTGGTCGCCAACCGCTATATCCAGCTCTCCATCACCGTCAA